>JAICXI010000285.1 GCA_025980505.1 bacterium
CTTTCAAAGACATTCTTACCTGACGTCAGGGTCCCAATAGCCCTCGGCGTTGAGGCCCGCATCTTTCTCCTTAGGTGCGGGTCCTTTATTTGAACCCTGTTTGAAGGGTGAAGGTTTTGAAGGAAGGTTTTTTTAAAGGCTTAGGAGAAGCGCCGATCAACCATTGCGGGCCGTGGTTTTCAAAAGGGAGCGCCCTGAACAGGGGCCTCCGGTCGACCCCGAGCCCGCAAACGAAAAGAGGAGCCATGTTTCGAAGAATGAAGAAGTTGCTGGCCGTCAACAAGAAATTCCTTTTGACGTCGCTTTTGGCGGCAAGCCCGGTTGTTTTCATCGCGGCGGGTTGCGGGACCTGGGATAAAACCGTCACCGGTCCGAATGCCGCGCTGACCATGACGGCCACGGCCGTGGCAGGCACCCCCACGATGACCCCCACCAGTGCCTGTCCCAATCCGGCGGCGGTCACCCTGGGGACGGCTGGGAATTACGTGCTCCTGGCCGAATCGGGAATCACCGACGCCTCCAGCAACTGCGTGGTCACGGGAAATGTCGGGAACTCCCCCGGTTCGGGCACCCAGATCCTGATCACCTGCGCCGAAGTGACCGGGAGTATTGATGAGGTCGATACGGGGTACGCCGGCGGCGGCTCCTGCGCGGTGGCGAACGACTCCGCCAGCCTCACTACGGCCGTCGGCAACATGGCCAACGCCTATACGACCGCCAACGGCTTGTCCTATTGCGTCCTGAATCTGGGCGCCGGGACCCTCAGCGGGGTCACCCTGACCCGGGGCGTCTATAACTGGACCACCGCCGTCAACATCACCACGGATATCCATCTGGACGCCCAGGGTAATCCGAACAACCGTTGGGTCTTCCAGATAGCGGGGACCCTCACCCTGGCCTCCGGCGTGATCATCCACCTTGATAACGGCGCCTTGGCGCAGAACGTCTTCTGGACGGTCGCGGGCAGCAACGCGACGCTCGGGACGACCTCCCAATTCGCGGGGGTGCTCATGGCCGGCCCCATCTGCGGAATCGCGCTCAATACGGGCGCGTCGGTGAACGGAAGACTGCTTTCCCAAACCGCGATCACCTTGCAATCAAACACCATCACCCATCCTTAAGACGGGGGCGGCAAAAAGGGGGGGCTTCCAGACCCCTCCCTCCACGGGCCGGAAGCCGGCCCCAACGGAAGAAAAGAGGATTTCGATGAAAAATATTTTTTCAAAGGTTTCGAGCGTGAAAATAACCAGGAGGGTGTTGTTCGCCCTGATCCTGCTCCTTCCTTTCTCCGCCCGCGCGGGCGTCAAGGAAGGAAGCCTCGAGATAAGCCCCTTCCTGGGCTACAACTTTTTCGAGTCGGGCCAGAACCTGAACGACAACCTCCTCTATGGCGGACGGATCAGTTACAACTTCAGCAAGGTTTTCGGCCTGGAAGGAACCTTGGAATGGGTCAATACCAACGTCCGAGACCGGACGATCACCGGGGACAAGCAAGGACAGTTCCGATATCCCATCGATAAAGTGAACATGTATTTCTACAACCTCGACGCCGTCTTCAACCTGATGCCGGACAGCGATTTCACCTTCTTCGTTCTCGGCGGTTTCGGCGCCGTCGACTACAGCCCCTCCATCGAGAGCGGGGACATGTCCACTTTCGACCTGGGCGTGGGTGCCAAATACTGGCTCTCGGACAACTTGGGGCTCCGGCTCGACGTCCGGGACAACATGGTCACCGAGATCTTCTATGAAAACGCGTTTTTGAAGGAATATTACCAGAACCTCAACGTGACCCTCGGGCTGGTCTTGGCCTTGGGCGGGGAAACCGGGAAAAAGGAGGCCGTCAAGGAAGCCGCCCCAATCGCCACCCCTGTCGCCACCCCGGAAGTGCTCTATGTGGCCGAGGAACCGAAAATCGAGGAGAAGGTCGCGAGCATCGCGGCCCAGCCCGAGGAGAAGACGGTGGTCCTGGCTTTTGAGGACGTGCATTTCAATTACGGCGAGTCCGCCCTCTCGGACAGCGCGAAGGCGATCATCAAAAGGACCGTCCGGATCCTGAAGGACAATCCCAAGGCCCATATCCGCATCGCGGGATACACCTCCAAGGCCGGCACCGAGGAATACAACCAGGGATTGAGCGAGAGGAGGGCAAACGAGGTCGAGTATTACCTGATCAAGTCAGGGATCGTTTCCAACGGGAGGGTTTCCACCATCGGATATGGCGAGACAAAGCCCGCGATCTCCGAAGTGGCCCCGCAAAATCATTACTCCAAGGCCGCCAAGGCCAACATGAGGGTCCTTTTTGAGGTCGTCGTGAAGTAAGGGGACGGAGAGGGCCCGTCCCGGTGGAAAAGTCCGGCGGCGGCGGTCCCCAAGCCGGATCCGCACCGCCTTTCCAACGCCCCAGGGTGCGGGGCCTTGGACCGGTTTTATCCGGGAATCCCCCCCTGACGCGTTCCTGGGGTGCGGGACCGCCTCCGTCCCGGCCCCGCCCATCCCGCCGACCGCCTCCATCGCAAAAGGGGAGGCTCCTCTCGCCGCCGCGGGTTCAACCGAGGCGGAATTTTATCCTGGGGACCGGGTGGAAATCCGGGTCCTTCAGCCCAAACCCGGCGGGGAACAGGGCGCTGGAAAAGCGGGGAAAGGGAGCGCTGAATGGAACATGAATATCGTTACCTCATCATAGGAGGGGGATTGGCCGGGGCCTCGGCCATTGAAGGGATCCGCCAACTGGATAAGACCGGGACTATTGGTTTGTTGTGCGCCGAGCCCGAACTTCCCTATGATCGCCCGCCTTTGTCGAAGGACCTGTTGTGGGGAAAGAAGACCTACCCTCAAATCTTCCTGCAGGACCGGGCCTATTATCGCGGGCAAAAGGCGGAACTGCACCTCGGGACCACCGTGAAAAGCATCCAGGTCGGGAAAGGGTCCGTCGTCGATGTCGCCGGGAAGCATTACGGCTACTCCAAGCTATTGATCGCCACGGGCGGCGTTCCCCGTGAATTCCCCCGGGCGGGCCTTTTAGCCCATACTTTCCGAAACGCGAAGGATTATCGCGACCTGGCCCGGGCCCTTCCGCTCGTGGAGGACTTCCTCCTGATCGGCGCGGGGTTCATCGGGGCCGAGCTTTCGGCGGGCCTTTCCCACCTGGGAAAAAAAGTCACCATGGTTTTTAAAGGGAAATTCCTGTTGGAATCGATATTTCCCGCGGACCTCGCGGCTTTTGTCACGGAATTCTACGGGAAAAAAGGAGTCCTCCTCGTGCCGGAGGACGAGCCCTCCCTTTTCCACCCGGAGGGAGGCCGGGTGAAAGTCACCACCCGAAATGGAAGGAACCTGGTTGCGGGATGGGTGATCTCCGGGATCGGCATCGAACCAGAGATGGAACTGGCCAAAAGCGCAGGACTTCAAACCGCCAAGGGGGTCGTCGTGGACCGTTATTTACAGACTTCCCGGCCGGAAATTTACGCGGCGGGCGACCTGGCGCTCTTTCCCTGCGCGGCGCTGGGGGAAAGCCTCCGCTTGGAGCATTGGGATAACGCCAAGGCCCAGGGAAGGTGCGCCGGGATCAACATGGCGGGCGGAGACGAACCCTACGTTTATCTCCCTTATTTCTATTCGGATTTATTCGAGCTGGGGTTTGAGGCCGTCGGC
>JAICXI010000135.1 GCA_025980505.1 bacterium
ACCTGACCGGGCAATTTTTCTGGTGGCGCCAATTCGGGTTCGACCAATTGAAACAAGGCCACCTGGCCCTTTGGAACCCCCATCTCTTTTGCGGGGAACCTTTTTTCGGGGGGTTCCAATCGGCGCTCCTGTATCCCCCCAATTGGCTTTTCATGGTGCTGCCCCTCACCTTCGCCGTCAACCTGAGCATCGCCTTGCACGTTTTCTTGGCCGGGCTCTTCGCCTTCTTCTGGGCCCAAGGAAGGGGCGCCCATCCGGCTTCAGCGCTGGCCGCGGCCTTCCTTTACATGTGGGGGGGCGCTTACTTCCTCCACGTGGTCCCGGGGCACCTGTCCAATCTTTGTTCCATGGCCTGGATCCCCCTGGTTTTCCTGGCCGTGGACAGGCTCCGGGGAAAAGGGTGGGGGGCTTCCCTCCCCTTGGGCATGGCCGCCTTTTCCATGCAGGTGTTCGCCGGTCACATCCAATATGCCTATTACACGGTCCTGGCGGTGGGGCTTTACGCGCTTTTGGATTGGAACCGTACTCCCCGAAAACTTTCCTTTTGGGGCGGCCTGGCCGTGATGGGACTGGGAGCGGGGCTCCTGGCCGCGATCCAGCTTCTGGCCGGGTGGAACGCGGCCGGGGAAAGCTTCCGGTTCCAGCGCCTGTCCCTGGATTTCATCGACGCTGCGGATATGACCCCGGAGCGGCTTTGCTGCCTCCTGATGCCCGGCTTTTTCGGAGGGATGGGGGACTATTGGGGCGGAGGCATTTATTGGGAAGGGGCGGTGTTCGTGAGCGTGACGGCTTTCGGACTGGCCCTTTTCGCCCTTTTCATCTCGGACCATCCCCAGAAAAAAACATTCGGGTGGATGGCCTTGTTCCTCACCCTCCTGGCCGTTGGAAAGAGGACGCCGCTTTTCGCTTTTTTTTACCGATACGTCCCCCTTTTCGACCATTTCCGTGGAATCGGAAAAATGAACATCCTGATCACGCTTTGCCTGGCGGCCTTGGCCGTCATGGGGATGGACGAGATTTTCCGGAATCCTTCCTGCCTTCACCGGTTGCAAAAGGCCGCGGCATGGGCGGCGCCGGTTTTCCTGTTGCCGGCCCTGGCCTTATGGCTCGGCTCCCCCCCGGGAAAGTGGCTTGGAAAATCCGGGGAACAGGCTTCTCCAATGGCCTTCAGCTTCCTGGCCTGTGGCCTGAAGGTGGCTTTTTTCAGTTTCCTGGCCTGGGCCGGCCGGAAAAAGGAGCTCTTCCGTTATGGATTTCCCCTCCTGGCCGCGATGGAGCTTTGCCTGTTCGCCGGGGGCAACTTGCCGTCCTTTGACGACGCGGCGCTGGTCGCCCGGGCGGCGCAAATCCGGCAGGTTTACAGCGCAGACCCGGGGGATTACCGTGTCCTGGCGGAGCCCAGCAACACCACCTTGGGGGCCCGGGGGCTGGATATCTGGGGCGAGGACCCGGCGGTTCCTTTCCGTTATGCGGCCTTCGCCGCCGCAAGCCAGGAGACCACCACCGACCGCGACATCCTCCGCAAGTCCTTTTTCAACCGGTTCCCGCCGTCCTTGGGCCTGTTACGGTTGCGCTACCTGTTCCACGACGAGGGCGGCCGGCTTATCCCCCAAAGGACCGGTCTGAAGGAAGTCCCCCGGGTCTTCCTGGTAAGGCGTTTCGAGGTCCTTCCGAGGGAAGCGATCCTGCCCCGTACCCTGTCGCCCGGGTTCCGACCTGGGAAGGAAGTCCTTTTGGAGTCCGATCCCGGACTTCCCCCCGCCACGGCTTCTCCGGCGTCCGGGGAAGCCGTTTGCAAGGATCTTTCCACGGATGAAGTGGAAATCGAAGCGCGCGTGAGGAAACCCGCCCTCCTGGTCCTCAGCGACAATTACAGCCGAGGCTGGAATGCCCTGGCCTTTCCCGATTCCAACCAGGGCCGCTACCGGGTCCTGCCCGCCAACGGGTTTCAAATGGCCGTTCCGCTGGGGGCGGGGGCCCATCACTTCCTTTTGCGGTACAGGCCGACGGCTTTCGTGGTTGGAAAATGGGTCTCCCTTTTTTCCTGGCTCGCTTTTTTGGGATGGCTGGCCTTCCAGGGACTCAAGGTGAAATGGAACCGAAACGCCCGGGGGAACGCCGGGTAAGGTTTGTCGGCGGAACCGGGCGCCTTAAAAAGTTTTCGGTTTAGCCTGCTTCCTTTTCCGGCTTCTCTTATAATGCCCACCATCATGAAAACCATTGCCGACCTGCACATGCATACCAACCATTCGGATGGGACGCTTAACCCCACCGAATTGGCCCGGCTGGCCAAGGCCCAGAAAGTGGACGCCGTGGCCCTGACGGACCACGATACGGTCACGGGCATCGGGGAACTGGTCGAGGAAACCAACCGTCTGGGGTTGGAAGCCATCGTCGGCGTCGAGCTTTCGGCCAACTTCCGGCCGGGCACCCTCCACATCCTGGGATACGGCTTCGACACGGAAGGCCCGATCCGGGACAAGCTTTTCGGCTTCCAAAAGGCGCGGGAGGAACGCAATCCCCGCATCCTGGAAAGGCTCAAGGGCATGGGAATGCCCATGACCCTGGCGCAAGTGAAGGAAATCTCCAGGGCGCAGGGCCAGGTGGGGCGGCCCCACATCGCCCAAACCATGATGCGGATGGGCTATGTGGCCAGTTATGAGGAGGCTTTCGAGCGGTTCTTAACCAAGGGTGCGCCCGCTTACGTGCCGAAAGCCACCTGGGGGGCGCAGGAATGCATCGACATGATCCACGAGTCGGGTGGAGTGGCCGTCATCGCCCATCCCGTCCAGATGAAACTCCAGGGCTTGGAACTGGAAAGCAGGATCGGGGAGCTGGTGGAGATGGGGTTGGACGGCCTGGAGGTGGTTCATCCGGACCATGGGCCGCAAGACCAAGGGCTTTTCCAGTCCCTGGCCGAGCGGTTCGGCCTTTTAACCACCGGCGGCAGCGACTTCCATGGGGACCACAAGCCGGGCATCCAACTGGGCCAGGGCCGGCCGCCCTATATTTTCCTGGAAAAGCTGCGGGAACGGATTCGAAAGCGGCGGCATTAAAGGCGCCAAAGGAATCCCGGGCCGCAAGGTCTTTCTTGATGCCTTCGCGCCTTCGGGGTGATAAATTGACTTTCATGGACGAAATAACCGCCGAACAGTTTTTGGAAAGCGCCAAGGCCTGGAAACCCGAGTCGGCCTTTGAAGGCCGCGTGGAAAAACAACTGCGGGCCGCCAAGGTCCCGGAGGAGCTGATCGTCCCCTTGAGCCGGGCCTTCCTTCATTGCTCCCAAAACACCTACGATTACATCCAATACATCCACCAATTGGCCACCACCAAGGAGATTGACCGGAAGAATTTCATCCCCGAAGTGGCCAAACTGGTGGGACTGGTGCAAGCGCTGCAGGAAGCGGGACGGGAATACCGGGAAGCTTTCCAAAAATACGACGCGCTGACAAGGTCCGGGCTGACCCAGGACCGGTTCGACACCGTTTATTACGACGCCATCCAAAACATCGAACTGAGGGTGCTGCTGAAGAAGGTCATTGAGGACGTGGAAGTGGTGTTGCAGTCCTTTTCGCTGGTTTCGGGCGACCTGTCGGGGATCCAATGCCTCGAGCTTTACGAGAGCAGCATCCGGTTCCAGCTTTTCCTGCAGTACTTCCTGGCCAAATCGAAATTTTCCAACGAGGAAATCTGGTCCATCCTTTTCGACGTCTACAACCAGGTGGGGGAAATGGAAAACCTTTCCGTGGAGCCTACCGAGGAAGAACTGAAGGACCTGCAGGAGAAGATCAAGAAATTCAAGACCAATTGACGGGACTGTCCGGGAAAGGGGAAGGCCTCAAACCGGAATGGCGAGCCCTTCGTAGGCGCAAAGGGTGTTGGGGAAAAGCTTCTTGGCGGCTTCTTCCTTCTTGGCCACGGCCGCGTCGTCGTGGTTGGGGTCATGGTGGTACAGCACCAACTGCTTGACTCCGGCTTCCTTGGCCACCTGGCACGCCATTTCGGGGGTGGAGTGGCCGAAACCCTGGGTGGCCATCGGTCCCGTATATTGGTCGGTGGTGTACTGGGCGTCATGGATCAAGACATCCGCGCCCTTGGCGAATTGGATCAGCCGCCGGTCCCCTTCCACGTAACCCTCGATATCCGTCGCGTAAACCACCGATTTTCCCGCGTATTGGAGCTTGTAAATCAAGGTCCCGTTTTTGGGATGGTTGTAGGCCCGGTATTGGCTCACGATGACCTTGTCCTTGAAGGTGGTGGGCACATGGGTTTGGATGTTGACCCGCTCGGGATCGGAGCCCTCGGCCAGGAGGATCTGGTCGAAGGGTTTCAAGGTACCGACGGTCTTAATGGAACTGGTTTCCTTCAAGTCGATGGGGAAGAACATCTGGTCCATCAACATCTCCAGCACATAGTTCAAATCGGTGGGTGAGGCCACGGGCCCGTAAATGGAAGGGCCGTAAATGAAGAGGGACGAATCGCCGATGTAAAGGGGGGGGAAAAAGGGCAGCCCCATAATATGGTCGTGGTGGGTGTGGGAAATAAGGATGGTGGTCTTGAGGCGCTTGACCTTGTCGCGGTTGGCGAAGAAGTTCCGCACCATTTGCTGGCCGCCCGCCACGATGCCCGTGCCCGCGTCCAGGAATACCGTGTGATCCAGGACGTTCACTTGAACGCAGGAAGAATTGCCCCCGATCTTGAGCGTGGAGGGGCCGGGAACCGGCATGCTCCCGCGAACGCCCCGGAAAGTTATGGTGAAATCGTGAGCCATTCAGTCCCTTTAAATAAATAAACTTCTACAGGAGTTAAAGCTGGATATCGAGCAACCCATTATTTATAAAAACAGCCAATTTGGCAACGATTTCAGAGAGAAGGTAGTGCTTCAGTTTGAAACGCCACCCCTCATCCTACCCGTCTCCCCAACAGCGCCCATAGGGTAGAATCCCTCTGTAGCCCCAAAACCGAAGCCAAGGGGCGAGGGTTTGGCAAAGGTGGGAAAGTGGACCTTTTTCCCCCTCTCCCTTGGCGGATTCCACAAAGCTCACCGTCCGGGGAAAGGGTTGGGGTGAGGGTGAAGGCGGTTCTTCCAACAAACGGAGAACTACCCGGGAAAAGTCCTCAAGGCTCCCACCGGGCCCGGGGACCGCAGCCCCCGCATTCCGGGGCGTTTTCGCCGGATTTCATATAGACGCTGACGATGCGGTTTTCGGCCGCGCAGGTGACGCACAAATGGGGACCGGTATAAAGGATCCTTTGGCCCGGCTTTCGCGCGGAAATATCAATGTTCATGCGGGCCTGGGCCCGCCCCGAATCCATGGAAGGGTTGGAACGCGGGTCCAACGGCGTGCCGGATGGCAAGGTTTCCATTGAGTAATCCCCCGGTTGTCTTGGAATAAAAAAGCCCCGCCTTGACGGAGGGGCCCGGCGTTGAAGCGGAATCTGTCCGCTACTTCACTTTTTCCTTTTTCGCCGATTTCGGCTTGGTCGGAGCGGCCGGGGCCGAGGTGTTCTTGTGCTTGGTCCAGTTCAAAAGCCCGCCCGCCAGGATGATTTCCTTCTGGCGCTCGCTCAAACCGTGCACCACCTGGAAGGACTTGCCCGTGGTCAGGTTTTTCACCGGGAAAGGGTGGTCCACCTTGATGACTTGCTTCAGGTCCGGAATCTCCAACTTGTCATCCTGGGAAACGGCGTCATAGTCGGAAGCCTGGACGAAAGTCAGCGGCAGGATGCCGAAGTTGATGAGGTTGGCGCGGTGGATTCGGGCGAAGCTTTTCACGACGACCGCTTTCAGCCCCAGGTACATGGGGGCCAGGGCCGCGTGCTCGCGGGAGGAACCCTGC
>JAICXI010000418.1 GCA_025980505.1 bacterium
CCACGGTGGCCACCACCGGCGCCGGTTGGGGGGACGGAAAAACCGTTTCCGGCCGGGCGGTCCTCTTGGAAAGGGAGGAGCCGGCCTCGATCTTCTGACGGGCTTCCTCGGCTATTTTCCTTTCTTGTTTCCGCGCCTTCCAGTCCGCGAAGGTTCTCACGGCCTTCTCCTGCGCCGAGACAAAAGCCTCGAAACCGTGCTCCTCGAACCACTTGGCGGCCCGGCCGAACCCTCCCCCCACCCCCTGGGCGGCCCGGACGAGGTGGTCCTCCTTTTCGAGGAACCAGGCTGAAAGCACGAGGACCAGCAGGCAAACCACCATGGTTCCAAACCGGGTCAATGTTTCCTCCATCCGGTCGCCCACCACCCGGCCCAGGCGGCCTCCCCATTCCACGCCTTCGCGCATTTGGGAGGGCGAGAACATTTGGACGTTGGGGAACAAGGTATGGAGCGCCGTGCAAAGGGAGCCTAGGGCCAGGAACAAGCCGAGGACCTTCATGCCGGGCTTGGAAAAGGGGGCGTCCTTAAAGCGGGCGAAGGCGACGAGGAAAAGCACCAGGGGAAAGGCCCAGGCGCAAAGGCCGAAACTGCTGTAGAGGAAATAGGCCGTTCCGGAGCCCACATTGCCCAACAGGTTGGGTTTTAAGCCCGTGGGGACAAGGGAAAGGACGGTTAATAGGGACAGGCTTCCGGTCAGGAAAACGACCAGGAAGGGGTGCCGTTCATTTTTGGCCATTCAAGCCCCAGCCCGAAGTTGGGAGATGGAAAAAGGGGAAAAGTTCATCTTGGATTCAAAGTATAGCCCAACGGCGCCGCGCTTTTGAAGATAAATGTTTCCCCCACCCCCGTGAAAAACATCCTGTAGAATATCTCCCCGTCCGGACTCGAAAAAATTCCCCAAGGATGAAAATTGTTTTCCTACATCGCCTTCAACGTGATTATCCCCATCTTCCTGGTCATGGGCTTGGGCTACCTCCTGTCGAAGTACTTCACCTTGGACCTGGGTTCCCTTTCCAAGCTGAACTTTTACATCTTCATTCCCGTTTTCATGTTCTACAGCCTGCTCATCTTCAAGCCCGAGAACAAGGAAATGGCCGAAACGGTGGTCTTCAACGTCCTTTTGGCCCTTCTTTCCCTCGGCGCCATGGTGGGCGTCACCCGCTTCCTGAAGTTCAACCCTTCCCTGGCGGCGGCCTCCACCCTGGGCGTGATGATCTTCAATTCGGCCAACTACGGCATTCCGGTCATGGACCTGGCCTTCCAGGGGGGCGGAGTGGCCATCCAGGTCATCACCATCACGACCATGAACATCATCACTTACACCTTGGGCATCCTGATCGCCGGGGGCTGGAGCGAGTGGAAGAACGGGTTGCAAACCATCTTGAAACTTCCCATCCTTTACGCCCTTATCGCCGCCCTGGTGATCCGCGGGTTCAACCTCAACCTGCCCGACGCCCTCATGACCCCCCTGAAATGGACCTCCGACGGCATGCTGCCGGTGGCCCTCCTGACCCTGGGGGCCCAATTGGGCCAGGGCGGCCTTTCCCTTTACCATCCTCGGGAACTCTGGATCACCGTGGCGGCCCGCCTCTTTTTATGCCCCCTGGCGGCCTATGGCCTGCTCCACCTCATGGGCCTTCACGGCCTCTTGGCGCGGGTTTTGTTCGTCTCCAGCGCCTTTCCCACGGCCGTGGTCACGGTATTATTCGGCATCGAATACGACAAGGAACCCACCTTCATGGCCGACGTGGTCCTTATCACAACCCTGCTCTCGACCGCCACCGTCACCGCCGCCATCGGCTTGTCCACCGTTCTTTTTTAGGCACAGGGGGTCCGTTTGAAAAAGAAAGTCCCATCCCCCCCGGCGAAAAACGGGAACCCGAAGGATTTATGGAAAAACCCCTCGTATAAGAACATGCTGAACCCTTACGAAAGCAAATACCCGCAATCGAAGAAGAAAACGGCTTTCAATCCAAAAAAAACATCCGACACGAAGCCGCCAAGGCACTAAGAAAAGCCTTGTTTTTGAGAAAACAAAAAATCCGAACTTACCGGGCGGCTTCGGGCCGGACTTGGTTCCGCCGTTTCTTGAACTTTTAATAAAGTCCCAATCAAAGCGAGGGCCCATGCTTTCACCCCAAACCAACCCCTACCGCCAGGTGCGGGATCTTTCCGGCTTCTGGGATTTCCAGTTGGATCCCGCAAACCAGGGGCTGCGAAAGGGATGGCCCAGGGGTTTCGCCGGCGGCCGGGTGATCGGAGTGCCCGCCAGCTGGAACGACCAATTCGAGGACACCCGCGATTACCTGGGCGCCGCCTGGTACCAGACGAGGTTCGCCCCGCCCGCGGAACGGGAAGGCCGGCGGGTCTTC
>JAICXI010000455.1 GCA_025980505.1 bacterium
CGAGCGCCTCCATTGGCCCCTGCCGGACCCGGCGGGCCAGGAGGGGACCGACGAACAAAAGCTCCAGAAATTCAGGGATGTCCGGGATGAGATCCGCCGCAGGCTGGAAGGGCTCCGGTGATGCGGATGTGGGAAAGGGCTTCCACCTGCCTCGGGTTCTTGGCGCCTTCGCCTCGAAATCAGAGGCTCGCAATGGCGGCCAAACAAAGCCAAAGGGAACCATGTCTTAAAGTCCATGCCTTGCTGTCATTGCGAGGAATGGCCGCCGAATAGGCGGCCGGTCATGACGAAGCAACCCGGGTTTTAATAAGCCTTCGGGGAAAATCGGCAGCCACCGCTAAAACCACCCATGGACTGGGGTTGCTTCGCCTCGAAATTCGAGGCTCGCGATGACGGCCAAACGAGGCCAAAGGGGCTTTGCTTTTGGGGGTCGATAGGGGTTTTTCCCTATGAGCATGAAAAAATCTCCCTTAACCACAGAGACAGGGAGGCACTGTTAAACAAAAAGCCTTGAATCTACTTTGGGGGCTGTGCCTCTGTGGTGAATCTTGGGTTTTGTCGGGAACCCTGAATCTCACAGCCACCCAAAAGGCAGGCCCGATGCCGAATTCCCCAAGGGGAGATCGTGGCCCCCTGCGTGGATGACGTAACCTTTTTGCGCCCTTTCCCCGAAATCCTTCCTGAATAGGCTGATGCCCTTGGCCGCGGAAACGTCGGGAGTGGCCGTGGCTTTGGCCTCCAAGGGAATCAACCGATCCCCCTCCTCCACGACCAAGTCCACTTCCTGGCCGGTGGAAGTCCTCCAAAAATAGAGCCGGGGTTCCTCCCCCCGCGCCGCTAGGGTTTTGAGGATTTCCATGACCATGGCCGTCTCGAAGATCGATCCGCCCATCGGCCCCTTTCGCGCGTGTTCCGGGTCCCGGATTCCGGTCAGGTAGCAGAGCATCCCAATGTCCGTGAAATAGACCTTCGGTGTTTTCACCAGGCGTTTGCCCATGTTGGAATGGTAGGGTTTCAGGAGGACGATCTGGTAGGTGGCCTCCAAAACCGAAACCCAGGACTTGACGGTATTGACCGCCAGCCCAAGGTCCCTCGCCACTTCGGTCATGTTCAACAATTGGGCGTTCCGGGCCGCGAGGGCGCCCAGGAGGGACTGGAAACCCTTCAAGTCGCCCACTTGGCGGAGGGTTCGGACATCCCTCTCCAGGTAGGTTTGCAGGTAAGCGGCCAGCCAAAGGCGGGCGTCCCGTTTGGGCTCGGCCACCAGTTCCGGGTAGGAACCCCGTACCAGGGTCTCCCAGAGTTTCGCCGGATTCCAGCGCCCCGTGGCGGGTCTGCGGAAGGAAGCCTCCCAGGGAAGCGGCCCGGTGGCGGCGTGCCGGGTTTCCCGGAAGGAAAATGAAAGAAGCCGCAGGACCGCCGTGCGGCCCGCCAGGGATTCCGTAACCTTCTGCGCCAAGAGCACATTTTGGGAGCCCGTGAGGAAATACAGGCCTTTTCCACGCCGGTTTTCGTCGATGCGTTCCTTGAGGTAAGGCAGCAGTTCCGGGGCGTATTGGACTTCGTCCAGGATCAGGGGGGGCGCGTATCGGTCCAGGAAGCCGCGGGGGTCCTTCAAGGCCGATTCCCGGATGTCGGGCGTTTCCAGGGAAAGGTACGCGTGCTTGGGGAAAAGGTGGCGCAAGAGGGTGGTTTTCCCCGATTGGCGGGGTCCGGTCAGGAGGACGGCCGGAAATTCCCGGGCAGCCTTTATCAGGACCGGCTCAATGGAACGCTGGAAATAAGCCATATCGACCTTCGCATCCTTGGGATATTGCAATTATGCATTTTAAATGCATAATTGCAATATCTGTTATTTTGGATAGCCCCACTCTTGAACAACTTGATTTAGTCGTCGTTGCGGGTCCCTCGACATTGCGCAGGGGCCTGGGGTCCTCGAAGGTGAACCCCTTCGCCATCCGGGCGCTGGCGGAAGTGGGGATCGATATTTCCGCCCACCGGTCCAAATCGGTGGAGGAGATCGACCCGGCCACGGTGGATAGGGTCGTCACCCTTTGCGCGGAGGAGGTTTGCC
>JAICXI010000271.1 GCA_025980505.1 bacterium
AAGGAGATTGGGAAGAGGATGGGAGTAGGTCCGACGGCGGTGGGGAACCGGTGGGCCAAGATCAAGGAACGGATTGCCAAGGACAAGAGCTTGGCCCCAAAAATCCAAAAGTGGATAATGTTGGCCTGACCCCTTTGTGTTTGTTCTTGGGCGTCACATCCGGCAGGGAAGGCCCGGGTCGAGTGTCATGGCAAATCCGATCTCCACCTTCTCCCTGGAGGGGAGAAGGTCGGGGCGAGGGTGATTTTGGCGTCATTCCAGCACCGCGCCCTTGTGGGCGCTGGTGACCATGCGGGCGTAACGCCCCAGCCAACCCGTCTTGATCTTGGGCTCCGGCGCCTTCCAGGCGGCCTTGCGGCGGGCCAATTCCTTTTCCTCCACCTTCAAGGTCAGGACCCGGTTGGGAATGTCGATCCGGATGCGGTCCCCCATTTCCACCAGGGCGATGGGCCCGCCCTCGGCGGCCTCGGGGCTGATGTGCCCCAGGCAGGTGCCCGCCGTGCCGCCGGAAAAACGGCCGTCGGTGAGCAGCGCCACCTTCTTTCCCAGGCCCTGCCCCTTGATCATGGAGGTGGGAGAAAGCATTTCCGGCATGCCGGGCCCGCCCTTGGGGCCCTCGTAGCGCAGCACCACCACGTCCCCGGGCTTGATCTTCCTTTGCGCCAGGGCCTCCAGGCACTCGTCCTGCGAATCAAACACCACCGCCTTGCCTTCGAAAACCAGGCATTCGGGGTCGACCCCCGCGCTCTTGATGACCGCGCCCCGGGGCGCCAGGTTGCCGAACAGCACGGCCAGCCCCCCGTCCGGGCTGAAGGGCTTCTCCAAGGTCCGGATCACGTTGCCGTCCGGGCTCTTGGCGGCCGCGATGTTTTCGCCCAGGGTCCCGCCCGTCACCGTGGGGCAAGCGAGGTCGAGGGTTCCGGGCTTCCGGGAAAGCTCCTTCAGGATGGCGCCGATCCCGCCCGCCCGATCCACGTCCTCCATGTGGACGTCCGGCCGCGAAGGAGCCACCTTGCAAAGGCAGGGTGTGCGCGCCGAGACGTCGTTGATTCGCTCCAGCGGATACTCGAGGCCCGCCTCGATGGCGATGGCCAGGGTGTGCAGCACCGTGTTGGTGGACCCGCCCATGGCCATGTCCAGGGCGAAGGCGTTGTCCAGGGATTCCAAGGTGACCAGGTCCCGGGGTTTGACGTCCCCGGCCACCAGTTCCATGATCCGCCGGGCGGCCGCCGGGACCAGGGCGTCCCGGGCCGGGTCCCCGGCCAGGATCGTCCCGTTGCCGGGAAGGGCCAGGCCCACGGCCTCCAGCAGGCAGTTCATGGAATTGGCCGTGAACATGCCCGAGCAGGACCCGCAACCGGGACAGGCCAGGTCCTCCAGCCGCTTCAACTGCGCCTCGGTCATTTGGCCCGACTGGACCTTGCCCACGCCCTCGAAAAGGGTGATCAGGTCCAGCTTGGCGCCGTCCGGCCCGGTCCCGGCCGCCATGGGCCCTCCCGTGAGGAACAGGGCCGGGATATTGACCCGCAGGGCCCCCATGATCATTCCCGGCGTGATCTTGTCGCAGTTGGAAAGGCAGACCAGGCCGTCGAAGCAATGGGCCTTGACCATGGTTTCCACCGCGTCCGCGATCAGCTCCCGGCTTGGCAGCGAGTAGCGCATGCCCAGGTGCCCCATGGCGATGCCGTCGTCCACCGCAATGGTGTTGAACTCGAAGGGCACGCCGCCCGCTTCCCGCACGGCCTTCTTGACCTTCCCGGCCAGGTGGTTCAGGCGGATATGGCCCGGCACGATGTCGGTGTAGGAGCTGCACACGCCGATAAAGGGTTTTTCCAGGTCCGCGTCCGTCACGCCCGTGGCCTTCAGCAAACCCCGGTGCCCGGCCCTGTCCAACCCCTTCTTGACCCTATCGGAAATCATGACATCCTCCTGGAGATGTGCCCCGGCAGGGGGCGGTTAAGTCCAACACTCTATCGGATAGGGGGGATCGGAAAAAGAATTTGGATCACATCCGGCGGGAACTCTCTTGGGGATTTGAAATCAAACAGGCGGGTCGGAACCCCACCGTGAGCCGGTCCCCCAAAGGGGATAGGTTGATCCCCGATCTTCTTCGAGGGGACAGGGCGCCAAAAAAACAGGACAAAATTTAAATTTTGGGTTGTTTTAAAGACATTTTCCTTCCATCGTTCCTGGTGTCTTGTCCTTCGAGCGCCCCAGGACCCCGAGGGCTTCAAGTGAGGACACCCGGCCAGGCTCAGTCGAAGCCCCGCCGAATGTCCGACGTCGAAGGGGCGGTGAATTGTTAGAGGTTCCTTATTTCCGCCCTCATTTTCAAGCCGCCCCCAAAGTCCGGTTGAAAAAGGATGAAACCTATCCGCCTTTTCCCCATCCCACCCCGGTTAATCTTTCGCGAATCGAAGGGCTCTTTGCACGGTCCGGGCCAGGGCTTCGGCTTTTCCATGGCCCCAGAAGTGCAGGAAGATGATCCTGGGCGAATCGCCCGTCATGTGGTTGTGAATGGCCACGATGTTGATGCCGCCCCCGCGCAGGGCTTTCAACACCTTCGTGACTTCGTCCTCATGCATGGCGAAATCCCCGTCCACCACCGCGTTGCCGTCCGAGCCCATGAAGGCCGCCCAAGTGTTGACGCCCATGTCCGCCCCGAACTCATCCTTGCCCATTTGGGTGGTGCGGCCGAAAACCGCCTTGAACATGCCGTCCTGGGCCGTGCCCTTCACGCCCAGGATCTTCTCCAAGGGGCCCGCGGTAATGGAGCTGGCCTCCGGAAGGGGTTGGGCGCCGAAATCCTCCGCGGGCGAGGGATGGACGGCGCGGATCTCATGCACCTTGGCGTAAACCTTGCCCACGGCCTCGGCCAGCTTCTTCAGGGGGCCCATGCCGCTGATGTGCATGAAGTAAACCTTGGGATTGTCGTAAAAGAAATGGTTATGCAGGGCCGTGACATCCAGGCCGTTCTCCAAGGCCGCGCTCAGGACCGGGTTGACCTCGTCCTGGAACAACACGTTGTCCCCCATGACCATGACCATGCCGTCCCGGGTGGGCGAAAAGGCCGCCCAGGTGCCCAGGCCCATGAAGGGGGGGAGGGCCGTTCCATCCACCGTGACCTTCACTTCCTTGCGGGGAAAACCTACCTTGAAAACCGTCTGGTCCTTGTTCCAGGAGCCCTTAGCACCCGTCCATTGCTCAATCTTGGCCCCCTCCAACTTGGTTTCCTGGGCGATGGCCGTGGAGCCCAAGGCCCAACTGAAAACTAACGCATAGGCAAGACAACGTCCCAATCCCATAGTTCCCTCCCCCATCAATTTATAATGAAGCGCCTCACCTTAAGCCATCCCTATTCCCTTTTGCAAGCCGGGGTGGCCCCGGGCCGCGGAAACGTTCGGTCCGATATTGGGCCTTTCATTAATTTTAGGGACCCCAAATCGCGGGACTTGCTGGACGCTCCCTACCCGGTGCCAAAAGTCCTGCGGTCTGCCGCCTAAGGGAACCGGTAGGGGAGGCAGGCGGGCTAAGGCATCTTGAAATGGAAGTCCAGGGTTTGGGTTTCGCCGTCCTTCAGGGTCACGGCCTGGTCCGCCATGCCGTACTTCTCATGCCAGGCTTCCAGCAGGTAGGTCCCTGCGGGAAGGCCCGTGATGCGGTAGGACCCCGCCGCACCCGTCACGTTGAAGAAGGGGTTCTCCACCACGCCCACATAGGCGTTTTCCCAGCTGTGCACGTCGCAAAGGAGCTTGATCATGACCTCCGGGCGCCGGAAG
>JAICXI010000256.1 GCA_025980505.1 bacterium
CTTGTAGCCCATCGGCTTGAAAATATGGGACACGGCCTGTCCCAAGGGCTTGATGATCTCGATAGAATAGGCTTCCTTGACCATGCGGGAGAGCAAGGTGATGTTGAAGCCGCTGCCGGTCCCGATTTCCAGCACCGTATCCGTGGGGCGGGGATGGGCCAGCTGGGCCATGTAAGCCTGGCCCTCGTAGTCGCTCAAGGCCGAACCCCAGCCCAAAGCCCAGGTGCGGGGCGGGTACTCGTAAGCGGTTTTCGAGAAATCCCCGCCGCCCTGGTAGTCGTAATGGAAGTACTCGCGCGGGATTTCCTGGAAGGCCTTCATGAGCCGGGGGTCGGCCCAGCCGAACTTGCGGTTCAGGTAGCGGCGGATATCCTTCAAATAAGCCTCTTTGCGATCCTGGACCCGGGCGAATTCCTGGGCCGTCAAGCCGGTGTCACGGCCGCTGCGCCGGAAGGCCTTGAGATATTTCTTGTAGGTCCAATCCGAGCCGGCCTTAGGCTTGTCCGGCGGGTCGCCTCCCCACAGGAGTGAACCCGGAGCCCCCCAAAGGGCCAGGCCCAGCAGGAAGGCGATGAGCCTGTGGTTGATTTTCGCTTTCACGTTCATGGGCGGACCTCCGCGTTCCTCGAGCCCGCCGCGCCCCTGGGATTGCCCGACCCCGGATTTTTACCGCCGGTCAGGGCCGGTGGGAAGGCCAGGAAAGCCAGGCCATAGAGGCCCAGGGCCAGCAGCAGGAGAAGGCGGTAGCCCGCGGAAATCGCCAGCAGGTTGGCCAGCGGCGTGGCCACCACGGAAAAGGCGCCGTTCAAGGCCCAAGCCCAGGGAATGAGCCCGCTGTCCCGCGGCAGGCGGCCCAGGCCCATGGGGAAGAAGAAGCCCAGGGGTACGGAAGCCGAGGCGGCCCAGGCCACCAGGAAAAGGCATTTGGCCGGGAGCGGCAGGGGCATCAGGGCCCCCAGGGTCCAGTCGAGCATCACCAGGCTCAAGAGGAGCCAGGCTCCGAGGCTCAAGGCCGTGGCGCGCAGGACTTCCGGCGTTTTGCGTTGGAAACGGGCCGAAAGCCAGCTTCCCAGGCCGGAAAAGACCAGCATGGCGCAAAGCACCAGGGCGAAGGCGTAGGTGCGGTCGCCCAGGAAATAAGCGCCCTTCTCGATCAATACGATCTCGATGAAAAGGAAGCCCAGCCCCAGGGCGGAAAAATAAACCAGTGTCCGGCCCAAGGGCTTGAGTGGAATGGCGCCACGGGTGCGCCTTAAAAGGGGAATCACCAGCACCAGCAGGGCCCAGATCAGGGACTGCAACAGCACGGCCAGGTTGATGAGGTAGCCGATTTCTTCGCGGGGGATTTCCGAAATATTGTTGATGATTTCCCGCAGGTTGGAAAGGCGCAGGACGGAATAAAAGAAAGGCCGGTCGTGGGTCGAGGGACGCAGGTTGAAGAAATGGGTCTCCCGGAAGGCGTGGCCGTTGTCGGAAAGCAACTGCAGGCTGTCCTCCATGAGGGCATCGGAAGTTTCCTTGGGCGCGGCCACGTCCGAATCCTCCTGCCAGACGGTGGGCGGCAGGTCATTGAAGATTTGCCAGTCCCCCGGCCGGATGCCGGGGAAGTAGGAAATATCAAAGGACCGCAGGTCGCAAAAGGACTTGAGGGCGGATACCTGGTCTTCGGTCCAGGGGTCCTTGGACATGAGGAGCCTCACGCTCCAGGCCGACCGGTACAGGACCAAGTGGGACTGGGGGTCCTTGACGCCCACCTCCACCAGGGCCTGGCGGGCGGTCTCCAACAGCTTCAAGGCGTAAACCGTGAACTCGCGGATGTTCACGGGAAGGGAAACCAGGCCGCCGGGGTTCAAGGCCTTCCAATAACCCGCCAGGGCTTCCTGGGTGAAGGCGTATTTGTTGACGTCAGCCTGGTCCAGGAATTCGGAGGAAACGTCGATGATGTCGAAACCCTTCCTGGACCCCGCCAAATAGGATTGGGGGTCCTGGCGCAGGAAGGACACGTCCTTGCCCTTGAACCAGCGTTTTTCGTTGCCGGACAGGGAGCCCCTCATGAGGTCCGCGATATTGGGGTCGCTTTCCAGGGCCACCACCTGGGAGGCCTTGGAGGCCAGGGCCTCGCCGATGCGGAAGCCTCCCCGGGTTCCGATCAAGAGGGCCCGGCTGTCCGGCTTGAGCACGTAAGGGAAGATGTCCAGCGACGCCTTGGCGTAGGAAAGGTCGGTGAAGGAAGTCTTGGGGAAGGAATCGATCCGGTTGCCGTCCAAGTAAAGGCCGTAGGCCCGGGGGGGGCCGTCCACCTTCAACAGCACGTAGTTGTTGGAAAGGGGGATGTCCAGGCGCTCGGTGAAATTGTCCAACAGCATGTAATAGCCCAAGGGGGAGAAGATACGGTGGACGACCCGAGCGTCGGACACGTTCAGGGCCGGTGTGATCATCTTGTAGGGGCAGAAACGGGCCTTGTTGAGTTTCACGGCGGCGACTTCTCCGGAAAGGAAAACCAGGGCCACCACGACCCATCCTTTCCAGGGTTGGGATTGGAAGCGGGCGCGGGGCTGGGTCAAAAGCGCGGCCAGGGTCCAGAAGGGGATGAGTACCATCAGCAGGTAGAAGGGGTGCACCCAGAACATGGCCAACAGGATGACCAGCGCGCCGAAACCCGCGCCCACCAGGTCGGCGGCGTAGACCGCCGCGATCTTCTCGTTGGTCAGGGCCAGGAAACTGAGGCTGATGTACAGGCCCGACAGGAAGAAGACCGGGAACAAGACGGCGTAATATTTGGCGATGTTCTTGAATTGGTCCATCCAAAGGGCGGGGTCCTGGAATTCCAGCGGGTTGAAGGGGTTTACCGTCACCAGGTAAAAGCCCAGGCAGGCCGCCAGGGGCAACAGGAGGGGGATGAAAAAGAAAAAGCGGTGGGCTTGGCGGAAGAAGAAATCCTTGAAGAGGCTTAGGACCACCCCGCTGGCCGAATAACCCACCATGGCGATGGAAATGACCCAGTAGCCGTACTCGGACCAACTGGCGATGGCGAAGTAACGGGTGAGCATGATCTCAAAGCCGATACTGGCCACGGACACGGCGAAAAGCGCGGCCAGCAGGAGCAGGCCCGGCCGGGACAGTTTGGAACGGAAGTTCAGGGCGGTGGTGGGCATCTCAAGAACCTTTCAAAAATTCTTTGCCACAAGGCTGCTTCGCGACAAACAAAGGCTATAAGTTAACAGGAATAAAATCCTTCGGCATGCATCTTTCCGCCTTTCTTTGTGAACTTTAAGGCCGCCCAAGGGGGCTTGTGGTTGAAGATTTTCCATTTCGAACCTCAAGAATTTTTTAACGGAACTATGCACTTGGCGTCGGTTTCCAACAACCCTCGCCCCTTGCGGGAGAGGGGGATCGACGTCAAATCAACTGCGAACTGACGCCAAGTGCATCGTTCCCTTTTTTAAAACTTCTTGACCCCGCGGTAACAGGGGAATTCCCCGCGCCCGCCGGAGATTTCCCCCGCCTTTAAGGACGCGCCGCCACGGGGGACGGCGTGCCGGGAACCGGCCTTTTGCGCGGGGGATCGGACCAACCCGCCGGGTAAAGCGCGGCCTTGCGCAGGAAGTCCCGCAAAAGGTCGTTGAAGCGGTCCGCGTCGTCCACGAACAAGGCGTGGCCCGTGTCCTGGAAAATTTCAACGCGCGCCTGGGGGCATACCTGGGTCAGGTAATCGGCTTGGGACGTGAACTTGGGCGTGACGGCGTAAAGGATCGGCACCTGGCGCAGGGTCGGGACGCCGGGCTGCCAGGGGTCTCCCGGAAAGACGTTGTTCAGCAGGGCCAGGGCGATGTCGGTGGGGGTGCGCACCGCGGCCGCGGTGAGCGCCTTGAAAAAATCCGTGGGGGGAGGGTTCTTGAAAAGGCCCCAGATGAAGTTGCGCACGGCCTGGGGCCGGTCGGCCTTGAACTCGCGCA
>JAICXI010000487.1 GCA_025980505.1 bacterium
CATTGAGGCGGTGATTGGAGCGGTTTATTTAGTGGGCGGGCTGGAAGCGGCCCAGAAATTCGTACTGGGGCTCTTAAAAGAGGATGTGGACAAGGTTTTTTCCGGGCGCATCGAAAAGGATTACAAGACGCTCCTCCAGGAGTATTATCAAAAAACCCAAAAACTCGCGCCCCACTACGAAGTGATCCGTGAATGGGGCCCGGATCATAACCGCAATTTTGAGGCGGCCTGCATTGTGAACGGCAAAACAATCACCACCGGCACCGGGAAGAACAAGAAGGAAGCCGAGCAAATGGCGGCCCAGGCCGCCATTCAAAAGCTCCATATTTCAGTGACGGCCCCCAGTGACCATAAAATTTAAGCCTTCCCCCCACGGCAAGGGGCGGAGCCGTCGCCGCCCTTGGAACCGTGGGACCCTTGCCGGCCCAACCCGGCGTTGGACGGGCGGACCCTGTCCGGCGCCATCCTCCCCCGAACCTTGATTCTCCTCCTGGCCTCCCGGTCCCCACGGCGAAAATCCATTTTGCGTTTTGCGGGACTGCGTTTCCGCGTCGTGAAGCCCAAGGGCGTCCGGGAAGTCCCGAAACCGGGTGAAAGCCCGTCCCGTTTGGTGCGCCGTTTAGCTCTTGAAAAGGCCCTCTCCGTTTCCCGGAAAAACCCCGGTGCGTGGGTTCTGGGGGCGGATACCATTGTCGTGCGACACAACCGTATTTTAGGGAAACCCAAGGACCCGTCCGAGGCCCGGAGCATGTTGCGGCGCCTTCAGGGCGGGGCCCACTTGGTTTGGACGGGTGTGGCGCTGGTAGGCCGGGGAGGAAAAAAGGTTTGGAGTTCGGCGGAAAGGACGAAAGTTGTTTTCCGGAAACTTTCGGATTCGGAAATCGACCTCTATGTGCGGACGAAGGAGCCCTATGACAAGGCCGGCGCTTACGCCATCCAAGGCACAGCCCGGCATTGGGTCCGGCGGTGGGAAGGGGATTACTTCACGGTCATGGGACTGCCCTTGCAGTGGATATTGAGGCATTGGAACCGCCTCCCGCAGGGGCGCGGGAGGGGGAGCCGTCCTTCCGGCCCCCCGAGCGCTAACCTTTCAAGAAGGTCTTCACCTTGAGGCTTTTGCGCTGGGCGTCCAGGAAATCCTGCAGCCAGGCTTGTTGGCGCTGGGAAACCAAGCGTTGGGCCAATCCGGAGCGGTCCTGGGTGGAGGGCGCCTTTCCTTCCCTGGCATCCACAATTTGGAAGAAATATTCCTTTAGATCGAGCGGCATCGGTCCCTTCCAGTCGCGCGGGTAAAGCCCGGCTAATTCATCGGCGGCATCCTTTGAGTTTTTCAAGGCGGGAATTCCGGAGACGCGGTTGAACCAAGCCGTGGTATTGACCGAGAGGGAAAGTTCCTTGGCCGCCTTGGCCAGGCTTTCCTTTTGCTTCAACTTGTTGACCAGTTTTTCCGCCAGGGCCATGATTTTTTCCTCGGCTTTTTGCTTTTTGTATTGCTTTTCGACCTGGTCGCGGACTTCCGCAAAAGTGCTGGAGTGGGCCTTTTCGTAGTCCTCCAACTGGGCGATGTGATAGCCGTACTGGGTTTTGAAGGGTTTGGTGATTTCGCCTTTTTTCAATGCAAATGCGGCGTCTTCGAATTCCTTCACCATTTCGCCGCGGGTGATCCATCCCAGCTCGCCGCCCTTGTCCTTGGA
>JAICXI010000343.1 GCA_025980505.1 bacterium
CCTGGCGGCGGAAGGGCCCTTGGACCGCCTGGTGCTGGTGGGGAACCGGATGAAAAGGGCGGCCGGCGAACTGCCGGAAGCCCCGCGGGGAAAAACCGAGTGTTTCGCGGATGCGCCCGAAGCGGCCCGGTTCCTCCGGAAAACCGCCCGGAAGGGCGACGCGGTGCTGCTGAAGGCCTCGCGGGGGATGGGGCTGGAAAAAATACTGGAGTGGTTTTGAACAACGGCTGGGAGTGAGGGCGGTTTTTTCAACCCGGATGGATTGAAAAATTCAAAAAACGCCCGGCCCGAAACTCCTCGCTCCCAACTGGAATGAAGGAACGGCCTGGAAGAGTTGGTCTCCGTCGAAAGGGGGAAAACGTGCTTTACCATTTATTGTATCCATTGGCCAACCACTTCATCGGCTTCAACGTGTTCCGTTACGTCACGTTCCGGAGCGTTTATGCGGCGGTCACGGCCTTCGTCATTTGCCTTTTCTTCGGCGGGGCCGTCATCGCCCGGATGCGGGCGGCCCAATTGGGGGAGAAAATCCGCACCGACGGCCCGGCCAGCCACTCCGCCAAGGCCGGCACCCCCACCATGGGGGGGATCCTGATCCTCCTGGCCCTCCTGGTGAGTTCCCTGCTTTGGGTGAGGTGGGACTCGAAGTTCCTGTGGCTCTCCCTTTTTTCCGTCCTTTGGTTCGGCAGCCTGGGGTTCGCCGACGACTTTTGGAAAATGATGGGCAGAGGCAAGAGCCGGGGCATACCGAGCCTTTGGAAATTCATCCTCCAGACCATCGGCGCCATCATCATCGTGGGTTGCTACCTTTATATCCTGCCGGACGACTTCCACATGAAGACCTATGTGGCCCTGCCCTTCTTCAAGCATCCCTTGAACCTGGACACGGTTTACCCCTTCTTCGCCATTTTGGTCATTGTGAGCGCCTCCAACGCGGTGAACCTCACCGACGGACTGGACGGGCTGGCCATCGGCTGCACCACCTTCGCCGCCATGGCCTTCGTGGTCATCACTTACGTGTCCGGGAACGTGAAGTTCAGCGAATACCTGAAGATCATCATGGTGCCGGGCGCCAGCGAACTGACGGTGCTTTGCGCGGCCCTGGTGGGCGCGGGCCTGGGCTTCCTGTGGTTCAATGCCCACCCGGCCCAGATCTTCATGGGCGACACGGGATCGCTGGCCCTGGGAGGGCTCATCGGCACCATCGCGGTCATCGTGAAACAGGAGATCCTGCTCATCATCGTGGGGTTCATTTTCGTGGCCGAGGCCCTGTCGGTGATCATCCAGGTGGCCTCCTTCAAGATGCGGGGAAAGAGGGTCTTCAAAATGGCGCCCCTGCACCACCATTTCGAGCTTTCCGGGGTGCCCGAGGCCAAGTTGATCGTGCGGTTCTGGATCATCGCCATCATTTTGACGCTGCTGACGCTTTCGACTTTGAAACTGCGGTAAGGAAAAACAAATTGAACCACGGAGGCACGGAGGCGCGGTTGAGGTCTTCAACAGGCTTTTGACCGTGTCCCCGTGGCTCCGGGGTGAAAAAAGGTTGAGGGGTTCTATGCATTACGTACACGGTAAGCAAGTGGCGGTCATCGGCCTGGGACGGTCCGGATTCGCGGCGGCCCGGCTCCTGTCGGTCCACGGCGCCCACGTGGTGGTCCTGGACGACAAGACGCCCGAGAAGCTGGCCGCCTGGATCGAGAAAACCAAGGACCTGGCCCACGTGCGCCTCATGCTGGGCGGCCTGGAGACGTCCACGGTCCTGAGCTCGGACCTGGTGGTGGTGTCCCCCGGGGTGCCCGCGAACCACCCCGTGCTGGCCCAGGCCCGGGAAAAGGGGATCACAGTTATCGGGGAAATGGAACTGTCCTTCGGCTATTGCCCCGCGCCGGTGGCGGCCATTACGGGCACCAACGGAAAGACCACCACCACCACCCTGGCCGCCGCCATGCTCAACGCGGGGGGCCGGAAGGCCGTGGCTTGCGGCAATATTGGCAAGGCCTTCGCGGAGACCGTGTTCGAGCTTTCCTCGGACGATTGGGCGGTGCTGGAGGTCTCCAGCTTCCAACTGGAAACCATCGAGGAATTCCGGCCCCAGGTGGCCGCCGTCCTGAACGTGACGCCGGACCACTTGGACCGGCATGAGGACATGCAGGATTACGTGGAAACCAAGGGCCGGATTTTCGAGAACCAAAAACCGGAGGACGCGGCCATCCTGAATATTTCGGACAAGTACACGCCGATCTACAGCAGCCTGGTGAAAAGCCGGCTTTACCTCTTCGGCTTCCCGGGGGACAAGGGCGCCTTCCGGCCCGGCTGTTACGTGGTGGGGGACCACATCGAACTTTTGGGGCGGCCCTTGATCAAGGTTTCGCAGCTCAGGATCCCGGGCCCCCACAACCTGGAAAACGCCTGCGCGGCGGCCCTGATGGCTTCCCTTTGCGGCGTGGACGATCCGGCCATCGCCCGGACGCTGGCCGACTTCACGGGGGTGGAACACCGCTTGGAGCCCGCGGGCGAGATCCACGGCGTGAAATTCGTGATCGATTCCAAGGGCACCAACGTGGATTCGGTGCTGAAGGCTTTGGAAAGCTTCGACAAACCCATCGTGCTGATCCTGGGCGGACGGGACAAGGCGGGGGACTTCACCCGCCTGGCGCCGCTGGTCAAGGAAAAGGTGACGCGCATCGTGGCCTTCGGGGAATGCAAGCACAAGGTGGTCCAGCAGCTCTCGCCGGCCGCCACCGTGGTCGAGGCCGGGACGCTGGAGGAAACGGTGAACGGCGCCTATGCGGCCTCGGAAAAGGGCGGAGTGGTCCTCTTTTCACCGGGTTGCGCCAGCTTCGACATGTTCCAGAACTACGAGGACCGGGGCCGCCAGTTCAAGGCCGTGGTCCAGAAGATGGCGCAGCAAAAGTCCGGGAAGGTGAATGTCTAAGCCGGTTGGAGGTTTTTAAAAAAAGGGAGGTTTTCATTTTTGCGCTCGGATTCTGACAGCAACACCTACCAACGCCTTTTCAACACCCACCGACGCTCTGCTCGGAATCCGAACGGAAGGATGAAAGCTTC
>JAICXI010000192.1 GCA_025980505.1 bacterium
CTCAAGATCGTTTCCAGGTAACCGGCGTAAGCGCTGGGTTTGATTTTTTGGATGAGCTTCTCCAGGTCGGCCGCGCTGATGAACCCCTGCTTGAAGGCGATCTCCTCCACGCAGGCCACCTTCAAACCCTGGCGTTCCTCGATGGCTTGGATGAAAACCGAGGCCTGCAGGAGCGCGTCCGGGGTTCCCGTATCCAGCCACGCCACTCCCCGCCCCAGTTTTTCCACGGAAAGCCTGCCCCTTTCCAGGTAGGCCAGGTTAACGTCCGTGATTTCCAGTTCGCCGCGGCCCGAGGGCTTCAGGCTTTCCGCGACGCCCACAACGGCGTTGTCGTAAAAATAAAGGCCCGTCACCGCGAAGGGGGATTTGGGCTTGACGGGCTTTTCCTCGATGCTGACGGCCTTCCCGCTTTTGTCGAACTCCACCACCCCGTACCGCTGGGGATCGTTCACCCAATAGGCGAAAACCGTGGCTCCTTCCGCGCGCTTGGCCACGGCCTGGAGTTGGCCGGTCAGGCCGTAACCGTAGAAGATGTTGTCGCCCAGCGCCAGGGCCACCGGGTCTTTCCCGATGAAACTTTTGCCGATGAGGAAGGCTTGGGCGATGCCGTCGGGCTTGGGTTGGGCCGAGTATTGGATTTGAAGCCCCAGTTCCTTCCCATCCCCCAGGAGCCGCTTGAAACTCTCCTGGTCGTGGGGCGTCGTGATCACGAGGATTTCCCGGACGCCCGCCAGCATCAAGACCGAAAGCGGGTAATAAATCATCGGCTTGTTGAAAACCGGCAACAGTTGCTTGCTCACCGTTTTGGTGATGGGATAAAGGCGGGTTCCGCTCCCGCCTGCCAGCAAAATACCTTTCATTTTTCCCCTTTCCTTGCACCTTTGTCCTTAAGGAGCAGCCCCAGCCGTTGCCGTTGATACTTCCCCCCCTGCACCTTCCGGCACCAGTCCCGATGGGAGAGGTACCACCGAACGGTGGCTTCCATGCCCGAGTCAAAGGCGTGCCTGGGCCTCCACTTCAGTTCCTTGCGGATCTTGCCGGCGTCGATGGCGTAGCGCCGGTCGTGCCCGGGCCGGTCCTTCACGAAAGTCACCAACTGCCCGTACTTCCGGACGCCCTTTTCCGCCAGGGCCCGGTTACGGGCGGCCGGAAGGGCCTTTTCCAGCTGCCGGCAAAGGCTTTCCACCACCTGCAGGTTGGTTTTCTCGCTGTTGCCGCCGATATTGTATTTTTCGCCCGCCCGCCCCTTCGTCAAAACGCGCCAAAGGGCGTCGCAATGGTCCTCCACGTAAAGCCAGTCCCGCACGTTTTTACCGTCGCCGTAAACCGGCAGGGGTTTGCCTTCCATCGCGTTTAAGATCATCAGCGGGATGAGTTTCTCGGGGAACTGGTAGGGTCCGTAATTGTTGGAGCAATTGGTGAGCAGCGCCGGCAGGCCGAAGGTTTCATGGTAGGCCCTGACCAGATGGTCGGCTCCGGCCTTGGTGGCCGCGTAGGGGGAATTGGGGGCGTAAGCCGTGGTTTCCCGGAAAGCGCCGGTCGGGCCCAAGCTGCCGTACACTTCATCGGTGGAAACGTGGAGGAAACGGAACCGCTTCTTTTCGCCTTCTTTCAGCGACGTGAAGTACCGGCGGGCCCCCTCCAGCATTTGGAAGGTCCCCAACACGTTGGTCCGGACAAAGGCCTCCGGCCCCTCGATGGACCGGTCCACGTGGCTTTCCGCGGCGAAGTTCAGGACGGACTGGGGCCGATAACGGCGGTAAAGCCCCTCCACCGCGCCCGGCTCGGCGATATCGCCTTTCTCAAAAACCACCCTTTGGGTCCGGAGGGCGTCCCGGAGATTGGGCAGGTTGCCGGCGTAGGTCAGTTTGTCGAAAACAACGATGCGGCAATCCCGCGCTTGGGACAGCAGGTAATAGACGAAATTGGAACCGATAAACCCAGCTCCCCCCGTCACGGCTATGGTTTTCATGGGCTTTCCCATTGAAGAATAGATGGGGCAATTATAGCGGATCAACCGGCCCTTGAGACCTTCAATATGGCGGAGCCCCGTGACAACCCCGGCGGTTCCCCAACCGCCTTATCCTTTTCCAACCGTTCCCCGGCTTCACCCCCCTCAAGGACGCGGCGATTGGTGCGCCGGCTTCAAAAGGTCGAACACCGTCTTGACCGGGTTGAAGGTTTCCAAGGGCACTTCCACGAACAAGGTGATCCAATCCGCCATGGCGCCGTTCCAAAGGCCCGGCAGTTCCAGGGCCTTCAGTTCCCTTCCCCCCATGGATTTGCGGCTGATGAAAACCGCGTGGGGGTCCCGGTATTTCCGGAGGTCAAAGGGCCTGCCCTTCCAATCCCGCACGCCGCAAACCAGGTCGACCGGATTAAAGTGGGTGGATTGTTCGAAGATCTTCTTTTGCCGCGCGTCCGAAAGGTCCACTTGGGCGCTTTCCACGATCTGAAGCGTCTCCCGGCCGCGCCGGTCCCTGGTCCAAAAAGGGCCGCCCCCCGGCTCCCCCCTTGCCGGAACCACCCCGCAAACCCGCAAGGGGCGGTTCAAAACTTTCTTTAATTGGAAGGCTTGGCGCGCCGGCGCCAGCCCTTCAAATTCCGCCCCCAAATCCAACCCCAACTCATGGCGGGCGAACCGGGCGGCTTCCCGGAGGTCCTTGGGAGAAACCTTGCGGGCATGGAGCCTCTTCAGGGTCTTGAATGTTTTTTCCTGCAGGCCGGCCAGGTATCCGGCCAATATTTTTTTCCAAAGGACCGTCGTCCGGAGCCGGTGTTCCAAGGTGACGTTGTCGATGTTTTTGATGAAGACCAGGTCGCCCTTGAGGCGGTTCAAGTTCTCCAAAAGCGCCCCGTGGCCCGAGGGACGGAAGACCAGCCTCCCGCTTTCATCCCGGAAGGGACGGTTACGGTGGTCCACAGCCAGCGTGTGGGTTCCGGATTGCTGGGTGGAGAAGCCGATGTCGAGCTTTACGCCGTATTTTCCCTCATATTTCTTCCGGACCGACAGGAAATGGCCCAGGCATTCCTCCTTGTGTTCCTCCGAAACCGTGAAATGAACCCGGCACCGCCGGTTCCGGTCCTTGACGTACAGGACGGCTTCCACCAGGTGTTCCTCCAAGGGGGTCCTTTTCTCCAAAGGATAGGCGTGGAACCGGATGAGCCCCTTGGGTTTTTGGGAATAGTTGAGACCCTCCGGCAGGAGCAGGACTTGGAGGATTTCCTGGAACCGGCCTTCCCGGCGCAGCTGGTTTAGGTCCAGTTTCCTCCTGGAAAGGGCCCGCCCCAGTTCGTCGAAAAAAGCCGTCCGAGAAAGGGCTTGCATGAATTCCAGGAACTGCCGGCTTTCCTTTTGGCCCGCCAGCGCTTCCCGTTTCAAGTCTTCCGCGGAAAAAGGCTCCCGCAGGCAAAACTTCATCAAGAGGTGGAACATGCGGCTGGCCGCGCCCGAAGCCGGCACAAATTTGGTGAACCGTCCCCGGCGGCGGGCCTTTTCATAAAATGGGAGGGCGGCTTTTTGGGACGAGGGACTCAACCGGAGGATTCCGTCACCGACCCGGGCGGGGCGGTTTAAGGCGGCCGGCGGGGGTGGATCGCGAAAAAATCCCAATTGCCGGGCGGCCTCCCCGGGGGAAACGCCGAGGGATTTCATCTGCTTCAGGTCTTCGGCGGTCCAGGAATGAGAAGGCATGGGAAACCCGTGGAAAGAAGGTTCAAAGTTGTTCGTTACTAATTCTGGGTTTTAAGGAAATTGGAGGCGGCAGGCGGATTTGAACCGCCGAATCGCGGTTTTGCAGACCGCTCCCTTAACCACTTGGGTATGCCGCCCCTTAATAAAAAGAAAGGTGGGAAGCGGAACGGGCGGACGGTGAAGACTCAAACCCGCACAGGCTCACCCGATCGACTCTCACCTTGTTCTCCCTGGAGGCCGAGCCCCCGGAAATGGATGGAGCGGGAAACGGGATTCGAACCCGCGACTTCAACCTTGGCAAGGTTGCACTCTACCACTGAGTTATTCCCGCAAAATCAGGCCCATTCACAGCCAAGGCCCTCGTAGAGGCGATAGTTTTACCAAAAAAACGCCTAATATTGCAAGTTTTTAAATTCTTTTAAGGGACTTTTAATTAAGGAAGGTTTTCGAGAAGCCCCTTGATCCGAACCGGCTCATTGCGCCCGGGGAATCGGAACCGCCCATTCGACGGCTTTCCTTCCTTGAAACTCACTTGAAGACCCCGGATTGCAGGGAATCAGGGCCTCCTTCCCCGAAAGGGTAGGTCTGGGTTGTTATCGGTTGGGGACGCCAACCGAAAGTCGCCCGTGACTTCAAGTACCGTTAAGACATTTGCGAAGCATTTTCAAGCAAGGCCGCCAGGCTTTGAAGCCCTTCCCTCGTGGGCCCCAAGAGGAGAATTCATTCCCGCGGGATTCCCATGGATCATTCCCCCGCCTTTTCCCAAAGCCAATAAGGACAAGCGGATATTTTCTTCAAAAAAAACACGCTCTCCTTTGCGCCCTTTCCATCCTGAATTCTCACTAAACGGCAAAGGGTCTTTGCGAAAATTCCGAATCCTCGGAACGTTATTTTTATGATTTCAATCACTTGCTTGATCGTGGCAAATAGCGGCCAATACCGACGTTTTTTCTTTTTTTATATGAC
>JAICXI010000012.1 GCA_025980505.1 bacterium
GTGCTCCTTGGGCGTCACGTAGCAAAGCATGGCCGTTCCGAACCAGCCGATCATGGCCGCGCCGATGGCGCTGGTGATGTGGTCATAGCCGGGGGCGATGTCGGTGGTCAGGGGGCCCAGGGTGTAAAAGGGGGCCTCGTGGCATTCCTTCAGCTGCCGGTCCATGTTTTCCTTGATCAGGTGCATGGGGACGTGGCCCGGACCTTCGATCATGACCTGCACGTCGTGTTTCCATGCCGTTTGGGTCAGCTCGCCCAGGGTTTTCAGTTCGGAGAACTGCGCCTCGTCGTTGGCGTCCTCGATGGAACCCGGCCTCAACCCGTCGCCCAGGCTGAAGGAAACGTCATAGGCCTTCATGATTTCGCAAATTTCCTCGAAATGGGTGTAAGTGAAGTTTTCCCGGTGGTGGGCCAGGCACCATTTGGCGTGGATGGAGCCGCCCCTTGAGACGATGCCCGTCCGGCGGTAAGCCGTCAAGGGCACGTAACGCAACAGGACACCGGCGTGGATGGTGAAATAATCCACTCCTTGTTCGGCCTGCTCGATCAAGGTATCCCGGTAGATTTCCCAGGTCAAATCCTCGGCCACGCCGCCCACCTTTTCCAAAGCCTGGTAAATGGGCACGGTGCCCACCGGAACGGGCGAGTTTCGGATGATCCATTCGCGGGTCTCATGGATGTGCTTGCCGGTGGAAAGGTCCATCAGGGTGTCCCCTCCCCACCGCACGGACCAGATCAGTTTTTCCACTTCTTCCTCGATGGAGGAAGCCACCGCCGAATTGCCGATGTTGGTGTTGATCTTCACCAGGAAATTGCGGCCGATGATCATGGGTTCCACTTCGGGGTGGTTGATGTTGGAAGGGAGGATGGCCCGTCCCCGGGCCACCTCGTCGCGGACGAACTCGGGCGTGATCACCTTGGGCATGACGGCGCCCAGGGGCTGTCCGGGATGGAAGCGGCCCTTCTCGGCCCTTTCCTCGGACAACTGGTTTTCCCGGATGGCCACGAATTCCATTTCGGGGGTGATGATGCCCTTCTTGGCGTAATGCATCTGGCTCACATTGGAGCCTTTTTTCGCCCTCAGGGGTTTACGGCGGGCTTCCGCCGGGAAAGCTTCGATTCCGGGCGCGGGCTTTTCTTGGTAAGCGGGTTCGACTTCTTCCACGTCCCCCCGTTCCAAAATCCAAGGATGACGGAGGGGATCCAAACCCTTCCGCAAATCGATGGCGATTTGGGGGTCGGTATAGGGTCCGCTGGTGTCGTACACGCAGAGGGGGAGGTTTGCCTCCTCGCCTTTCCCGGTTTTGGTGGGGCTCAACTGGATTTCCCGCAGGGGGACGTGGAGGTGGTGGATTTTACCCGGAACATAACGTTTGCGGGAACCAGGGAAAGGCCGGCGCGTGATCCCCTCCGGCAAGGGGTGTTTTCCGTTTCCGTTGTTTTTTCCCATGGACTTCCTCATCTCTAGATTTCACGGCAAGGGCCCCGCCCGGAGCAGCGGCGAAAGACTGTCCCGCGGCGCCGGATCGGCTTTCCTGCAACTCCAAATCAGGGTTGGAGGCGAAGTGAAATCAGCATACCGGCGCTTCCGGTGGATTGCAACGGCAACCCCGGTTAAGCCGGCAGCCCTTCCTCGACCCGATAACATTCATAGCGAAGGCGTTTAAAACGGGCGGAGGCGGGATGTTTCAGCAATTTGGAAAATTCCTCCAGGGACCGCAGGGCTTCCTGAGCCCTCTTTAAATTCGCCCTTAAAAGCTCCCGGGGATTGGAGCGAACCTTTTCCCTTTTTTCGACGTTACCCCGTCCCAGGTCCTTTTCAACGTTCCGTGCGGCGGCGCGCAGTTCCGCGGATTTGAACAGGGTCTTCTCGGCCGCAGTCACTTCGTGGCGCATTTTCTTTAAGCGGTTCAAAAGGCGGGGATCATCCAGGACAAACCGGGCCACATCCTCGGCCACGCGGAACCCTTCCCGGGCCCGGTTGCAATTGGCGTCCAATGCGCGCAAAGCCGGAAGGATGTCTTGAAGTGTCTTCACGGAAAACCGCCTCCCCAGGGGCGGACGGCCGGAAACCGCTTCGAAAGCTGTCGGGCGGCGCGGCAGGCCTTACTTCACCTTTTTGATCATCTTGACGACCGGAGTCGCCACGGTTTTCTTGCTGAACATCGGTTTGGGAACCGACACTTTTTTAGGTTTCACCGGGGCGCCCTTGGTTTCCGGCTTCTTGGAGGCGGGTGCCTTCTCGGCCTTTTTTTCCTTTTCCGCGCCCTTCTTATCTTCGGTCTTCTTGTCCTCGGCCTTCTTGTCGTCGCGCCCATGGGCGCCCTTCTTGCCCGTCTTTTCCATGCCCGGCACCGGGTGCTCGGGGTTCTTGGGGAAAAGCGGCACGGTCACCTTGATGGACTTGCCCTTTTGGGCGGCGGAAGCCGCCTTGGCTTTGGCGTCGTCGAGGAATTTCTTGGGTTTGGGCGTGTCCTCCCGCAGGAACAAATCGTCCTTGAGGTAGGGGACCGCCGAAATACGGTTGAGCTTGGAGGCGAAATCCAGGTCCTTGGCGAAGCCCTTCTGGATCAATTCCTTTCCCTCCGGGGATTCCTTCAAAAGTTCAAGGATCCGTCCCTGCCAGGGTTTATAGAGGGCGATGGCGTCCTTGGCGCTCTCCGCCAGGACAATGGGGTTGGACCCCAGGGTGCTTTGGAGGAAATCCACCAACATGCCGGCGAAAGCCGAGTCCTCCGGGCCCCCGGCGCTGACGATCACCACATCCCTTTTTCCCCGCAGGCAGGAGTCGTAAACCTCGCTTAAATTGACGAAGGAACCCAGGATGACGTATTTGGCGTTCTTCAATATCTTCAAGGGCGAAGGCGTGCTGAAGCAAACGACGCGGCCCTTGACCTTTTCGCGGCTGGAGTCCAAGGGTGAACCGCCCAAGTGGAATCCGGGAATCTTTTCCCAGTCCCTTTCCCCGGCCAGCAGCCCTTCCCCGCGTTTTTGCTTTTCGAACATTCTTTTGGCCGTGCCCGGTTCGGGGCAAAACGCGACGCCTTCGGCGCCGTGGTAGAAGTAGACTGGAATGGTCGTGGAGGCCCTCAGTACGTCGGCTAAAACCACCGTGGCATTCTGGATGACCGTCGGCTTTACGTCTTTCGGATTGAAATAAACGGTTATTTTCAATTTTCGCTCCAACATTTCTTCGTTGATTTAGAGACGGTAACAAGAACCCGATTGGCTACCAAGACCCGGAGGCGCAGCTTTAAATCCATATTTGCTTTTCCCGGTTTTTCGGGTTTCAGCTGTGTCTTCGTGCCTCTGTGGTTGAGTATTGTTACAGCTTCTTAATGGTAATAAACGCCCTTCATCGGCAAACCCGGCTGGGTTGCCGTCACTGGACTTATTTCGCGTCCTCGCCCTTGTCCGCCTTTTTGTTCTTCATGAATTTCTCGACGAAATGGGTCGAATAATTCCCCCGCTTGAAGGATTCGCTTTCCAGGATCACCTTCAGGAAGTTCGTGGTGGTATAGATGCCTTCCACCACCAGTTCGTCCAGGGCCCGCACCATCCGGCGGATGGCGGCCTGGCGGTTGGGCGCGTGTACGATGATCTTGGCCAGCATCGAATCGTAATAAGGCGGGACCTTGTAACCCTGGTACAAGTGGGTGTCCACCCGCACCCCCGGTCCTCCCGGAACGTGGTAAGTCGTGATGACGCCCGGCGAAGGCCGGAAGTTGTCGTCCGGGTTCTCCGCGTTGATGCGGCACTCAATGGCGTGGCCTCGGGGCTCCAAGTTGTCTTTGGAGACGGAAAGACGCTCGCCGGCGGCGATCTTGATTTGTTCCTTGATGATGTCCACCCCCATCGTGAGCTCGGTCACAGGGTGTTCCACTTGGACCCGGGTGTTCATTTCCATGAAGTAAAAATCGCCGGTTTTATCCATCAAAAACTCGATGGTGCCCGCGGAAGTGTAATGCACTTCCTTGGCCAGTTTCAGGGCGTATTTACAGACCTTTTTCCGCTGGCGGGCGGTCAACACGGGCGAAGGGGCTTCTTCAATAAGCTTTTGATGGGACCGCTGGATGGTGCAATCCCTTTCCCCCAGGTGCACCACGTGGCCGTACTCGTCGCCCAGGATCTGGACTTCGATGTGCCGGGGCTCCTCAATGTATTTCTCGATGTAAACCTCGGGGTTGCCGAAAGCCGCTTCCGCCTCGGCGCGGGCCGTCTGACAGGCCTGGGTCAGGGAAAGGTCCGTGTGGGCCACCCGCATGCCCTTGCCGCCGCCGCCGGCGGAGGCCTTGATGATGACCGGGTACTTGATGGCCTTGGCCACGGCCAGGGCGTGCTTTTCGTCCTTCACCGGCCCGTCGCTGCCCGGCGTGGTGGGGGTTCCGGCCTTCTTGGCCGTGCGGATGGCCGCCACCTTGTCGCCCATGAGCCGCATGACCTCGGGCTTGGGGCCGATGAACTTGATCTGGCAGCTGTCGCAGACCTCGGCGAAGTGGGCGTTCTCGGCCAGGAACCCGTAGCCCGGGTGGATGGCCTCAGCGTCCGTGATTTCCGCCGCGCTGATGAGGGCGGGAATGTTGAGGTAGCTTTCCTTGCTGGAGGCCCGGCCGATGCAGACACTCTCATCCGCCAGGTGCACATGGAGGGAGTCGGCGTCGGCTTCGGAGTAAACCGCCACGGTCTTCACGCCCAGTTCCTTGCAGGCGCGGATAATGCGTAGGGCGATTTCCCCCCGGTTGGCGATCAAAATTTTGTTGAACATGTTTTCCTTTTTAAAAGCCGGCCGGTTCAAGCCCTGTTGTAAGCTGTCGGCTATCGGCTGTGAGCTGTCTTTTAGCTGGGATCGATGATGATCAGGGGTTGGTTGAACTCGACGGCCTGGCCGTTTTGCACGAGGATCTTCACAACCTTCCCCGCCACCTCGGCCTTCACCTCGTTCATGAGCTTCATGGCTTCGACGATGCAATAAACCTGGCCCACGGCGACCTTGTCGCCTTCCTCCACGAAGGACTTGGCGTCCGGTGCGGGGGCGCGGTCAAAGGTGCCCACCATGGGGGAGTTCAAGGTCGCGGTGTTGTCCGCCTTGGCCCCGCCGGCCGGCGGAGGCGCCGCGGCGGCCGCCGCGGGGGAAGCCGGCGCCGAAGACGCCGCCACCGGCATGGCCGGAGCGGCGGCCGGAGCGGCCGAGAAGGGCATTCCCGGTCCCCGGCGAAGGTGGATCTTGATGCCGCCTTGCTCAAAACTCAATTCGCTGATATCAGCCTCGTTCATCAGGTGGATGACGTCCTGTACCAAGGCCAGCTTGGGGCTTACCTTCACCTTCTTGGCCTCGGCCCCATCGCCTTTCTTCTTTTTTTCGGCCTTGGGGCTTTCACTCTTCTCAGGGCTTGTCGGCATTCGGCGCTCCTTTCCCTAATAAAACGGCTGGACGGCGGATTGGGGGAATCAGGCTCTTTCCAGGTATTCCCCGGTTCTGGTATCGACCTTGATAACGTCCCCTTCCTTCACGAAAAGGGGGACTTGAATGGTGGCGCCGGTCTCCAAGGTGGCGGGTTTGCTGGCCCCCGACACCCGGTCGCCCTTGATGCCCGGCTCGGAGGAAACGATCTTGAGGTTGATGGTGATGGGCAGCTTGACGCTGATGGGGCGGTCTTTATAAAAGAGGATTTCAATGGCCGTTTCTTCCTTCAGCCATTGGTACCCTTCCCCCACTTCATCTTCGGTCAGTTCCAGTTGCTCGTAGGTTTCAGTATCCATGAAGATGAATTTATCGCCCTGCTTATACAGGTACTGCATCTCTTTTTCTTCAACCGGGGGTTCGGGCACCTGTTCCCAGCTATCCAGCGTTCTATCCGTCACCGTCCCTTGTTCGACGTTTTTAAGCTTCAAACGGACAAAACCTCCACCCTTGCCAGGCTTCACGTGTTGATAGGAAACCACGCGGTAAAGAATTCCGTCAAATTCGGCCAAATTTCCGGCCCGAAGATCGTTCACGCTGATCATTAAAACTCCTCCAAAGGCCTGGGGCAAAAACCCTTATTTTTTATGCATATTTCAGCCCTTCGCCAAAAAAACCCTTATTTTTTGCGGGTTTTGAGCGTTTTTCTAGGCAAAAGAGGCGGCATTTTAGCGGAAAGTACCCCATCCGTCAAACCAATGCGCCTCGACGGGAAATAAAAAATAAAAAAAGGCTGAATATTCAGGGAATTTTGAAGTCGGCGGGAGGTTCAGCGCTCAACTTGAGGGGTCCGTCATCCAGGGGCAACTCCAGTTGATAAGAATGAAGCATGAGACGAGGATACCCTCCCACAGGCCGTTCCTGGCCATAGAGTGGGTCCCCCAGAATAGGATGGCCGATGTGATAAAGGTGCACCCTTATCTGGTGCCTGCGGCCGGTCAGGGGTTCGATTTCCAGTAAAGCCTCTCCACCTTGGAGTTGGAGGGTCTTGAACCGGGTTTGACTGGGCTTCCCCCCGGGGGAAACCCCCATCCGGCCCGAACCGAAAGTTTTAAGAGGGTAATCCAACAGGCCTTCCGGTTGATCCAGGGGGCCCTTCACCCGGCCCAGGTAGACCTTCCTTACTTTCTTCTTTTCCCAAAGGTCGTTCAAGGCTTTGTGGATGGCCGCATCCTTGGCGAAGACCACCAGGCCGCTGGTTTCCCGGTCGATCCGGTGGACCACGAAGGCTTTACCACCGATGTGGGAAGCTATCAGGTCCACCAAAGGCTCCCCTTGGGCTTTGCCCCGGCCGGGGATTACCAACTGTCCGGCGGGCTTATCCACAACGATAAGGCGGGAATCTTCGTGGACGATTTGGAGGGTTTTCATGTGTGGTTTATCTGTCATTGCGGGGAGTGGCCCGCGAATAGCGGGACATTTACGGCGAAGCAGCCCCGGATTAAAGATGCCTTTCCTAGCGCCCTTTGTGTGTTAGTGGGTCAATGGTTTTTCTTCCGGCGTTCCCGTTCCACGAACACTTCTTTCGCGGCATACATGGCGTTCATGGCCGCCGGGAACCCGGCGTAAACGGCCATTTGAAGGAGGACTTCCACGATCTCTTGTTGGGTGCAACCGACGTTCAAGGCGCCCTTGATGTGGGACTTGAGCTGCAACGGCGCGTTCCCCAGGGTGGTTAAGGAGGCGATGGTCAGCAGTTGCCGGGTCTTCAAGTCCAAACCGGGCCGGGAGTAGACGTCGCCGAAGGCGAACTCGGTCACGAACTTCCCCAGTTCGGGGCTGACGTCCTTCAGGCTTTCCACGGTGGCCTTGGCCACCGGGCCGTGGATCTCCTGGAATTTCTTCCAGCCTTTTTCATGTCGTTCGTTGTTCATCCTTACAAGCGCCTCCGCTTATTCGTCCATAAACCTTCGATGCCACAGCTCCACTAAAAGCAGACCGTACAAAAGCAGGTGGTGGTCTTTTTTTCCGGCCATGTGTTCCTGGAGGACTTCCTCGGTCTTGGCCTTGTTGAAATAACCGCGCTTCTGGAATTGTTCGGAATGCAGGGTGTCCATCAGGAGGGGTTTCAGTTCCTTGCGGAACCAGGAGGCCAGGGGCACGCCGAAACCCATCTTCCTGCGGTTGATGATTTCCCCCGGCAGGTACTTGGCCGCCGCCTTCTTCAGGATGTACTTTCCCGTGCGGCCCCGCAGCTTCATGGAGGAGGGCAGGGAAAAGGCGAATTCCACCAGCCGGTGGTCCAGGTAAGGCACCCGGGCTTCCAGGGAAGCCGCCATGCTCATGCGGTCCACCTTGCTCAAGAGATCGTCGGGCAGCCAGGTCTTCAGGTCCATGTAAAGCATCAAGTTCAAGTTGTCGAAACCGTAGGGTTCGGCGCCCTCGAAAATCCTCTCCAGGGATTCCTCCACCTTGGAATGTTCCATTTCGTAAAGGAGCCTTTCCCCGGCCAATCCCTCCAGCGTCTCCTCCAGGCAAAGCCTCGACCAGGCCATGTGCCGCTTCACCAGGTCCCCTTTGTTCAAGGCGTGCCACGCCTGTTGGTAGGGATCTTTCATGCGCCGGGTGAGGAAGGGCACCAGGGCCTTCATCCAACCCGGCACCAGCTTCACCCGTCCCGAAAGCTGGTCATAGGAATAACGGCGGTAGCCGCCGAAAAGCTCGTCCGCCCCTTCCCCGGTCAAGACCACCTTCACTTCCTGCCGGGCGAAGAGGGAAACCACGAAGGTGGGAAGGACGGCGGGGTCGATGACCGGGTCGTCCTGGTACTTGACCAGCTTGGGGATGAGGTCGTTCAGCATCTTGGCGTTGACCATGATTTCCCGGTGCTGGCTTTTCAGGACCCGGGAAACCTTCTGGGCGTATTGGAGTTCGTTGAAATCCCGTTCGTTTTCGAACCCCACCGAATAGGTCTTGACCGGCTTCCCGGTTTGCCGGGTCATGGCGGCCACCACCAGGGACGAATCCAGGCCCCCGGAAAGGAAGGCTCCCAGGGGCACGTCGGACATGAGCTGTTCCTTGACGCCGGCGAAAAACCGGCCCTGCAGTTCCTCCACCCACATTTTTTCCTGTCCGGCGGAAGGCCCGTCGTCCGGGGTTTGGGTGGGCCGGGGCAACTGCCAAAAGGGTTTGATGAGGATCTTGCCGCTTTGGCAAACGAGGGTATGGCCCGCCGGGAGCTTGCGGATGCCCTTGAAGAGCGTATCGGGCGTGGGCACATATTGCAGAGTCATGAGGGTGAGGATTTGCTTGGAATCCACCCGGCGGGGCAAGCCCTCCACCGAAAGGATGGGCTTCACTTCCGATCCGAATACCAGGGAACCGTCCGCCGTGGTGTAGTAAAGGGGTTTGACGCCCACCTGGTCCCGCGCCAGGAGGAGTTTCTGGAAGGTCTCGTCCCACAAGGCGAAAGCGAACATTCCCCGCAGCTTGGAGACGAAGTTGTCCCCGTATTCCTCGTAGGCGTGCACCAGCACTTCGGTGTCGCTGTGGGTGGTGAAGCGGTGGCCGGCTTCCTCCAAGGGTTTGCGCAGTTCCAGGTGGTTGTAAATCTCGCCGTTAAAGACCACCCATACCGTGCCGCGCTCGTTGGACATGGGCTGGCCGCCTCCCCCGATGTCCACGATGGAAAGGCGGGTCATGGCCAGGCCCACCGGCCCCTTTTGGTAATAACCCTTGTCGTCCGGCCCCCGGTGACGGATCTCGTCGGTCATGGCCTCGAGGTGCTTCATCTTCAAGGGAAGCCCCGGCTTAAATTGGCAGAAGCCCGCTATGCCGCACATAAAGCACCCGTTCCCGGTTGTCCGTTGTTAATGGCCGGTAAAAGCCCGGCTATTTCAGCAGATACACCACTTCCACTTCGGCGGCGACCTCATTCTCGCCCTTTTCAATGGGTACGGTGCCGACGTCCGCCGCCCCCGCCAGTTGGGCCCTCAACACCCGGGGCGGCGTGGGCATGGCCGCGCCGGTCTGGTTGATGGAGGAGACCTTCCCCAGTCCGGCGCCGGCCGATTCGGCCAGGGCCAGGGCCTTGGCGTGGGCATCCTCCACCGCGGCTTTTAGCGCCTCGATCTGCAGCTTGGAAGGGTCGGAAAAACCGAAAGTGGGCCCCTCGATCCCGGAAACCTCGGCTTTCGTCACCGTTTCCAGGAGATCCCCCGCCTGGTCCGTTTTCTTCAGGACCACCCGGATCCGGTTGGACACGATGAAACCCACCCGCTGGCTTTCCCCGTTGTTGTATTTGTATTTGGGCTGAATGTTGTATTGGACGGTCTTGAAGTCCTTGTCCAGGATGCCGAAGGACTTGACGGCATGGAATACGGCCTTCATCTTGTCGGTCACCCGGGCCGAAACATCGGCCAACTGGGTCCCCTCTTCCTGCACCTCGAATTCCATTTGAACCTGGTCGGGAACGGCTGTCACCTTTCCGTAGCCCTGAACCCGGACCGTCCTTTCCTTGGACAGGCCCTCCTCCGCGGCCGAGGACACCGGCGCCGCAAGGATGAAAAAGAGAGGCAGCAGGGCGCAGGGAATCATTTTCCTAAAAAAAGACACCGTCATTTCCTCCTCCTTCACGCCGTCCCGCCTTCCCTCTTGCGTTTCCCGGCCGTTCATAACCCGGCCGTTAAGGGGACGCCTTCCGGGCGGCTTCCAATATTTCTTCCAATTTCCGGCCCGATTCACCCCACTGGTAATTGCGCAGGATGAACTTTCGGCCCCTTGCGGCGAAGGCCCGGGCGGCCCGGGGATTCAACAAAGCCCCCACCACCCCGTCGGCGAAGGCGCCTTTTTCTCCCGCTACTATAACCCCATCCCGTCCCTCGGGCGGCATCCAAGAGACCGCCTGGGGCGTGGCCACCACTGGCACGCCCAGGCCCAAGGCCAAGGCCACCTTGTTTTGCATGCCCGCCGCCACCCGCAAGGGGGCCACGGACACCGTGGAATGGGTGAAGTAAGGTTCCACTTCCGGCACCCAGCCAGTCACCCTTACGTCCCGCCCGTTATGGCGTTTTTGAAGGACCTTGCGGGGCCGGCCGCCCACGGCCGCGAAAACCGCGCCGGGCACCCGGGCCCGGACCCGGGGCCAGACCTTGTCCAGGAACCAAAGGGCCCCGTCCTCATTGGCCGCATATCCCATGTTGCCCACGAAACAAACGGTGGCGGCCCCGGGGGGATAGGCCTGCGGCCGTTGGGAAGGCCCCTTGCGGGCCGCCTCCACCCCGTTGGGGATCACGGCGATTTTTCCGGCCGGCAAACCCAATTCCCTCAAGGCCCGGGCGTCGACCTCGGAAACCACGCAGGTTTTGAAGGCCCTTTCACCCCACTCCTCCTCCTCGCGCTTCAAAAACCAGTAATCCCACCAGGCCGCCAGCCGCCGGGAAAACCGGGCCACCGAATGTTTCTTTAATTGTTCGGCATAGGCGGTCAGGCAGTCGGTCAATTCCAGGACCACCGGCTTGCCCGGGTTCCCTTCAAAGGCCGCCGGGGCGGTGCGCAGCCGGTGGGCCAAAACCACGTCCACCGACCGGCCCAGCGGCGACCGCCAATAATCCCCCAAGGTATCCCGCAACCGGGGGGAGAAATGGCTGGAAACGTTCAAGGACTGGCCCATCAGGGCGCCGCCCAGGAGGTTGAGGGCCAATTCCCCATCGGTCAAATGTTCCAGGTAAAGGTGGCGGCAAAGCTGCCGCAAGTCGATCTCGTATTGGAAGTCGGCCTTCACCCGGGTGAGGCAGACCAGGTCGATCACGTGGCCGCGGGCTTTCAAATGCCGCAAAAAATGGTAAAACCGCAGCTTGTCCCCGTCGTGGGGCGGATAAGGAACCAGGGGGGTCAAAACCAGTAGGTTCAAAATGGAATCCTTGGCGTCGTTTGATTCAATGCGGCCGCCATTGCGGCCCCGGCTTGGGGCCCGGAAATGACGGCCCCCTTTCAAGTCCCCTGATTCTAATGCGGCTTTTTCTCGTATTTTAAAAAAAGAACCGACAGAAAGACCGTGATGCCCATCCACAGGGCGCTCAGGACGTAACTCTTGGGGTCCACCGTGGCCGGGTTGAAGGCCGGCTCCCAGGAAGTCAGGGGCAGGTGCAGGAAGGAACCCGCGATCTTCAACATCCAGTTTTCCCCGTTCAGCTTGTTGTAACGCATCCACGGAACCGCGGCCAAAAGCCCGTTCACCAGGGTTCCCGCCCCAAAAGCGGAGGCCGTCAGGAAAGCCCAGATATCCCTCTTCCCCATTTTTTCCAGGACCGGGTAAAGCGCCGGCAAAAGCAGCGGCACGATGCCCACCATGTAGCGTGTGGCGGGCGTCAGTCCCAAATTCTCGTAAAAGGACAGGAAGAGATAATAAAAAAGAACCGTGCCTAAAATCACGAAGCGCAGGGGCTTTTTCGACCGGGCCAGCATCATCCCGCCCGTGACCGACATGGCGAAAATCGGGAAATGAAACCAGAGCCCGCATTCCTGGTCCAAGGCCAGGCCGAAAAACCCGGCCCCGAAATGGCTCCAGCGGAAAAGGGACGTGAAAGGCTCGTTGTGCGCTCCCAAGGGCGTCCACACCCCGTAAACCGAGTGGAAATAAAGAACCAACGCCAACAGGGGGAGGCCCAGTCCCAAGGCGAATTTCCCGGCGGCCCCCCGCCCTCGTTCCGGGTTTTTCGCGATTTCATAAGCGCTGAACAAAACCAGGGGGATGAAGAGCAGCACATTGCGGTTGTGCATCCACAAGAGGGCGCCCTGGCAAAGCCCCAATCCA
>JAICXI010000003.1 GCA_025980505.1 bacterium
ACCTGGCTTACAACATGAGCCGATTCGCTTACTTGATGGGACGAATGCGTCCCGAGACGGCAAAGGCCTGAAACTCAAGGGTTTTTGAAGGCGCAACGAGGTTTAGAAGGGTGAAGGAGAGTGAGGGGAAGACAAAATTTAAACTTCACCTAAGCTTTAGAGGCCGCTTCGGCTGTTCATAAGAATCAGGAAAGCCTCAAACAGCAATTTTTAGAGGTTCCCTAAATTCTTGGCGACGTCCCCGGGAAGGTCACCTGGAAAATCCCGGATATGTAAAAGGAAAAAGGTTTGGTATTGGGAGGAGATTTATGAAAAAAATTTTATTTTTGATCTTCATGTTAGGTTTGCCGGGGTTCTCCTTCATTTTATTCCCGATGGCTTGCGCTAATCGTTCTTTTCAAATTTCCAGTCCAATGTCCTTTCCCACACCCACTGCGACCGAAACCTGTTATTCCCCCACCGACCAGATGGTCGTGTCGGTGCCGCCCCAAAACACCAATTATCCTCAACGTTACGTCTTGAGGACCGTCTCCGACTGGGACGCTTACTGCGCAGCCGTCGGGGTCAACACCGTTCCGCCACCCCCCGTGGATTTCAACGCAAAAATGATTCTCGCCTTCACCTACCTTGAAACGATAAGTGGTTGCGGCAGTGGAAATTCCAGTAACGCCTCGTTGACTTTAATCTGCCAAGGACCTGGAACAATTACCGCGCAAGAAACGGACACCGCCTATATCGGGCCTATGAACCTTAGCGACCCCATCCCTGGAACACCCTTACCGGCTCCGGTGTCCGTTGCCACTGGATACGCAATCGCGATCCAAAATTCGAATCTTCCCGTGGAATTCGTTATTTGGCCCAATTGCGTCGGGCCCTATTGCGGGAATACCTACATTCTGCCCAGCCCCACGCCGACCCCGGTTCCAACGGTAGTCATTGTTCCTTAACAAAATCGTCAAGGTCGACTTCCAGCAGGATGCTTGCCATCACTTAGTTTTCACTACCCAAGTCAGGCTCGGGATTGCGATTAAGAAATTTGAAGTCATTAGGCCACATGGCCCGTCCCCTCCGATTTGAACATCCCAATGCGTTGTATCACGTCATATTAGGTTTATAGAATCCTCATCGGATCGGCATCAGGCTCCTCGGTCATTCAATGCCTCCCTAAGATTGAACACCTTTATTCCCCGCCCTTCTTTTTCCTCTTCATTTCCCCTGAGCCACTCCCTTCCAAACTGACTTCGATCATAAAGAAGCATCCACCCCCCGGAATATGATCGGGTCGGTCCGCCAAACCCTTCTCGCAAAGACCTGGAAAGACCGCTGAACCAGGGCTGACCCAGCTAAATAAGGAGACCACCATGACCCAGCCGTCCACAGCCTCCAAGGCCGTGCTTCAAACCCTCCCGGGGGATGAAATCCGCCAGATCCTCTGGCGCTACCAGGACCGCTTCGACTACCAGATGCTGGTGCAGTCCTCCCGGTCGGTGGCGCGCGGGCCCGTGGCCCGGCTGGTGGCCCAAGGGGCCCGGAACAGCCACGAATGGACCGAGGCCAAGCATTCCCTCCTGAAGGTCTACGACGAGTCGGGCATCACGGGGGCTTTCCTCGACCCGGCCTACGGCGGCCTTTTCGAAGGCCCCAAGAACCTCATCATGTCCCTGGTGGCCTTTGAGCTGGCCTGGGTGGACGGCGGCGCCGCCACGGCGTCCTTGGCCGGAAACCTCGGGTTGGCCCCCATCCATGAGTGCGGCACACCCGAACAGGTGGCCCGCTATATGAAGATGGCTTCACCGGCCAAGCCGGGTGAAAACCGGAAGACCATGCGGGCCGCCTTCGCCTTGACCGAGCCCCTTCCCTACGTCGGGGTGGAGACCGGCCTTTTGTGCGGCAAGGCCCGGGTCGCGGAATGGAAGGACGGCCAGGAACCCCTGCTGGAAATCGACAAGCGCGGCCGCTTCATCACCAATATGGATTACGCCACGGTGGTCACCGCGGCCGTGGACACCGACGACAAGCGCATCAAGTCCTCCTGCATGGTCATCCTGGAAGAGGGCGACCCGGGCCTATTCGACCGGGGCACGGCCACCAAGAAACTGGTGCACCAGCTCTCCTCCACCCGCGACCCCAATTTCCAGCTGAAGGTGCCCGCTTCCCGCATCGTGGGCGGCTACACGGTGAAGGAAGGGGTCATCGTCCCCAACTATACCCACAGCGAGGTCATCGAGGCCGTGTTCAAGCGCACCCGGGTAACCGTGGGGCTCATGACCGCGGCCAAACTGCTGTCCGCCGTGGAGCCCATCATCCGCTACCAGCGCCAGCGTTTCCGCGGCGGCACCGCGGCCACGCCCGGCACCCCCCGATACGACCTGGGCATCCAGACCAAGGAAGACGCCTTGCACCGCCTGGTGGACGTTTGGGCCATGGGCGAAGCCGGGGCCTCCCTGGGGTTCGCCACCACCCGCCTTTACGATGAGTTGGACCCGCTGGAACGGGAGAAAAACAGGATCCTGGACGAGAGGGGCGTCCAAGGCGCCCGGGCCCGCATGAAGGAGATGGCCAAGGTGGAGCGGCAAGCCATGGAATACCTGATCATGACCCGCATGCCCCAGGGCCGCCGGAACCCCTCGATGTTCGAGGCCTTGAAAAACGACCCCCTGGTCCAATTCTCCGTTTTCGAACCCGTGGCCAACGTGCTTTGCCCCGCCACCAAGCTTTGGAACACCGGCCAGGGCGCCAACTCCCTGCGCGAGGCCGTGAGCCTCATGGGCGGCTACGGCATCACCGAGGATTGCCCGGGTTTCCTGGGCCACAAGTGGATGGACGCCCAACTGGAAGCCACTTACGAGGGGCCGGAGGCCGTGCAGCGCCGCCAGCTTTCCATCACCATGGCCCAACCCTTGTTCCTGGAGCAGTTCAAGCACTGGATCATGGACTTAAAGACCCTGGCGGCCGACCACCCGGAAACGGGCGCCTGCGGCCTGGGCACGGCCATGCAGATGTGGCTGTGGACCCTGTCCCACCTGCAGGAATCGGTGGACGCCACCGGCCACAAGCTCTTCAGTTCCAACCGCCAGGGCGTGACCTTCCCCATGGCCGACGCCTTGTGCTGGCTCCTGGCTTCCCGCCAGCAGATCCTGGATGTCCTGGAACTGGAACAAAAGGGCGCTTCCAACCCGTCCCTGGCCGAAACCCTGCCCGGGACCCTGGCGTTCCTGACCGACCTCTGCCAGGTGCAGGCCGCCCGCGCGGCCGGCGAGGTTTCCCGCATCTGCGCCGAACTGGTCTTCGGCTACAACCGGCACCCCCGCTGGGACTCGGAAGGCTGCCAGTCCTGCTTCAACGAGGCCGACCTGGAAGGCCTGGAAACCTACGTGCCGGGCATCGGCAGCGTGGCTTACGGCTACTCGGACGTGCTGGACATGGACGACAACCATCCCTTGAAGCGCGGTCCTTGCGCCAACATCTCGGGCATGGAGCCCTTCCTCAGCCTCAGGGCCAAGCTGGACGGCTGCCTGACCGGTTGCCGCCTGGCCAAGGACCGGGCCGCCGAATCCCTCACCCGCGTCATGATCCCCGAAGCTTTGGACTACCCGCAATAAAACGGAAAGGCAAAAAAACTTGAACCACCCAGGCACCCAGGCACCCAGGAAGGTGAAACAAAGGGGATTTCTTTTGCAATATTCTTCCGTTTTTCCGGGTGCCCTTGGCGGCTTGGCGGCTCAAAAGACGGGTTGTCCGTCTTGAGCCACCATCCCCACTCCCACCACGCTCCCGCGGCCAACCGACAGTCCATGGATGCCGACATCGTGTGCGTGGGTTTCGGCCCGGCCACCGGGGGTTTCCTCACCACCCTGAGTCGGGGCCTGGCCAAGTCCGACGGTTCCCCGGCCTTCGAGAACCGGATTTCCCCGGGCTCGCCCCTTCAAGTTGTTTGTTACGAACGGTCCGACGACCTGGGCTACGGCGTGTCCGGCGTGGTTTCGCGGGCGCGCAGCCTCAAGGCTTCCTTCCCCAACGGCGAATTCAGCCAACTCCCCTTTTACTCGCCGGTGACCGAGGAAAAGGTGCTTTACCTTTTGGACCCCGGCAAGGCCAGCCGCAGGCCCTCCCTGATGCGGGCCGCCGACGCCATCTTGAAACGCCTGCCCGGCGCGGTCACGGACGGGGCCTTCGCCCTTCCCTATGTCCCGCCCTACCTGCACAAGAAGGACGGGATGGTCTTTTCGCTGGGCCAGTTCAACCAGTGGGTGGGTTCCCAATTGATGGCTTCGGGGCTCGTGCAGTTGTGGCCCGGCACGCCGGTGGCCAGGGCTTTGTTCGAGGACGGGAAGGTGGTGGGCATCCGCCTGGCCGACCAGGGCGTGGACAAGGAAGGACGGCCGGCCGCGGGGTTCCTCCCCGGCATGGACATCCGTGCGGGTTTGACCGTGGTGGGCGACGGCCCTGTGGGCCCCATCGGCCGCCAGTTGGACATGCACTTCGGCATGCCTCCCGGCCATGCCGCCTACGAGTGGGCCTTGGGGATGAAGGTGGTGGTGGACCTTCCGGCCGACACCTCCCTGAAGGCCGGAACCGTGCTGCACACCATGGGTTATCCCGAGCCCGAGATCTTCGGGTTCCTTTACGTTTATCCCGGCAACGTGGCCACGGGCGGCATCTTCGTACCCTCCTGGTTCGACAACCCGGCGCGCACCAGCTACCGCTATCTCCAGCACTGGATGCAACACCCGGCCCTTTGGAAACACCTGAAGGGGGCTTCCTTGAGGTCCTGGGGCGCCAAATCCCTCCAGGAATCGGGGTTGAGGGGCGAGCCTTACCTGGTGGGCAACGGTTTCGCCCGCATCGGCGAGGGGTCCGGCTCCACCAACGTCCTGACCAATTCCGGCGTGGACGAGGCCTGGGAAACGGGTGCGCAGTTGGCCGAAGGCGTCCTGGAATTGTTGCGCGAGAAAAAAACCTTCACCAAGACCGACCTGGAGCAAACCTACGTACGGCGCCGCCGCCAAAGCTGGGTTTATCGGGAAGGCCAAATGGCCGAAAAGGCCCGGGATGGCTTCCAAAAAGGCTTCGTGCAAGGCGTGGCGGGCATGTTGATTTCCGGCCTGACCGGCGGCTTTTTAGGCTGGCCCGGCAGGCCCCTGGCGCCTTACGAGCGCATCCCCAGCCTGGCTGATTTTTACCGCGGCCGCCTGACGGAGGAGGAGATCGATGAAATCCGTAAAAACTGCCAGCTGACGGGCCAAAGCCTGCACGACGCCCTGATGGACAGGGTGGGCTGGCCCCCGGTGGAGTTGGACGGCCACCTCCTGGTCTCGCACCAGGACGCGCTGCTGGTGGGCGGCAAGGTTCAGGCCACCCCCGGTTTCGCCGACCACGTGGTGGTGTTGAAGCCCCAGCTTTGCAAGGTTTGCGACCGCCGGCTGTGCGTGGACATGTGCTCGGGACAGGCACTGGGCGTGGCCGAGGACGGCGAAATCCGGTTCGACCGTGAAAAATGCGTGCATTGCGGCGCCTGCCTTTGGAACTGCGCCAAACTGATCGACGCCCTCACGGGCCGTTCCAACCTGGACTTTGGCGCGGGCGCGGGCGGCCTCCACTCGGCGGAAAACTGAGCGACGCTTTCAACCACCAGCCCTTAGCGTCCGGGGAAAAACCTCTTTCACCGGTGGCGGGCCGCTGCGGGCTGACCGCTTCCGTCCCAAATTTCCTAAAAGGAGTTTTTCCATGGCTTTCTTCCATATCGTCGTTTGCGGCGGGCTGGTGCCCGATCCCCTGCAGACCCTGGAGCCGGTTTCGGGGCCCGCGGGCTGGTCCCTGAAAAACGAGTCCCTGCTGCCGTCCATCCTGGACCCTTGGGCCGCCAACGCCCTTTACGAGGCCGACGCCCTGGCCAAGGCCAACCCGGGAAGCAAGGTTTGGCTGGCTTCCGCCGCGCCCAAGGTCAAGCTGCAACAGGTCCTCATGGCCCTGGCGCAAAAGGCCCCCTTTGAACTGCTCCCCGTGGACGCCCCGGCGGGCGGCTTCACGGACGCCGTGGAATGCGCCCTGGCCCTGGCCGGGGCCGTTCAATCCATCGAGGGGCTCGACCGCTCCCGGTTGCTTCTTTTCGGCGGGTGGGAATCGGCTTCCCGGGGGGCCGGGGCCACCTTGTCCGTCCTGGGGGAAAAGCTGGGCCTCACCGAGCAGTTCCAGGGCGTGGACAAGCTCACGGTGGACGGGGACGGCTCCCTGGAGATCCTGGAGCGCGTGGAGGGCGGTAAGCACCAGGTCTCGGTCCTCTCTTCCCCACCCGCGGTATTGGGCTGGGCCACCGGCGGCCGGGCCGAGCCGCCCAACAATCCCCAAATCGGGATGGCCAACATGAGGGCACTGATGCCTTCCCTGCAAAAGGCCAGGGCGGCCAAGCTGCCCGGGGACGGCCTTACCCTGAAGTCGGTGTCGCTTCCCCGGCAGAAGCGGAACACCCAAGTGGTCAAGGACATGCCGGTGGAGCAAATCGCGGTGGAAATCGTGGAGTGGATCAAGAAGAAGCCATAAGTTGCCGGTCCCCGGTTCCCCGTCAACGCGGAAACAGGGAACCGACAACCGGGAACCAACAACAAACTTCAAGGAAGGCGCATCATGGAATTGATCCTTTTATTGGCGGCCACCGACGCGGAGGGAAACCTGGGAAAACCGGCCCTGGGGGCCGCTACGGCGGCGCAGGCCCTGGCTTCGGCCCTGGGAGGCGCAAAACTGGTGGCCGGGCTTTTCGGGGCCCGGGCCTCCCAAGCCGCGGCTCTCCTGGCGGGCGCGGGCTTTGAGAAGGCCCTGATCCTTGAGTCGGACGCCCTATCCCAGGCCCGTTACGCCACCGACGCGGCGGCGGGCGAGGCCCTGGTCAAGGCTTGCGGGGCCACGCTCGTGGTGGCCCCCGCCACTTCCCGCATCCAACGCATCATCGGAGGCCTGGCCCAACGCTGCGGCGGCAAAGTGGACACCCATTTGACCGAACTCACCGCCGAGGAAGGGGCCCCCCTGGCCACCCGATGGTTCTACCGCCAGCGCATGTCGGGCCGGTTGAAACGCGCCCAACGCCCCTGGTTCATGACCGTGGAGGCGGGCCTTTACCCTCCCCCCGCGGGTTCCGGTTCCCCCGCGGTGGAAAAGGTGCAGGCCGCGCTTCCCTCCACCCTCACGCGGGTCACGGGCGAAAAATCGCCCGCCTCCGGCGCCCAAACCATCCGCCCGGACGCGGACCTTCTTTTCGTGGCCGGGGCGGGCTGGTGCAAGAAACAGGCGGACGGACGGCTACACGTGCCCGAAGCCGAGAAAGTGATCCTGGGCTTCCTGGAAAAAACCCAATCTTCCCTGGGCGGCAGCAAGTCCGTGGTGGACCAAAGCGGCGAAGGAACCGTGCTTTCCTTCATGAGCCATTTGAACCAGGTGGGCCAGACCGGTTCCACGCCCCGCCACGCCAAGGGGCTTGCCACCTGTTGCCATGGCGAGGAACCCCACACCGTGGGATGGCGCTTCGTCAACGAGCGCCGGGCCGTCAACTTGAACGCCAACTGCGGCTGGGCCCAGGGCAAGGCCGACGTGCTTTACGTGGCCGACGCCTTCAAGGTCATGGAACGGGTGAACGACCTGCTGGGCGGATGATGAAATACGCCGGTTTTTATCCGGAGCCGACGGGTATGGGGGGCTTTTTTATGAGGATTCGCCGGATTTTCTTTTGCCTGTTTTTATACGCCGTTTCGCCGCAAAGCCGGGCCCAAGCGGCCCCTCCCGCCCTGGACGCTTATTCGCTGGGCGTCTCGCTTTTCCACTCCCAAAATTACGCGGCGGCCCTGCCCCTGTTCCAACAAGCCGTCCAGGCGAACCCGGCCGATGCCATGGCCCATTATTACCTGGGGAGTTGCCAGGAAACGGCGGGCGATTTGCGGGGCGAGGTGCTGAACTACTGCATCTCCGACAAACTTTCGTCCGACCCGGGCTTAAGGGCCTACGCGGACAAGGCCATGGACAAGCTTTCACTGGAGGACCAGGATTGGGTGGAACAACGCCTGGCCGCCTTCTCCCAGCCGCCGGCCAGCATGCCCCTTTCCCTGGCGACCCCGGCCCCGGCGGCGACGGGCCGTTTCGGGGTCCGGCTTTCCACCGAGATGTCCTTCTTCAACCTGTCCGACTTCCAGGCCGACCTGGACACGGTCAACTCCGCCGTCCAGGGTTACAAGGCCGCCAATCCCAGTTATAACTACAACCTCCAAACGGCCATTCCCTTCCTGCAAGCCGGGCTGGAAGTGAATCCTTATTTCACGGACGGGCAGGACACCGAATGGGGCGCCGCCCTGGCCTTCTGGCCCGCCACCAGCGTTACCTACGCCATTACCGATATCCATCCCCAATACTTCGTACGCTCAAAATGGGACTTGAGTTCGTTTGAGCTTCTGCTCAAAGGACGGTTTTATTTCCCGAAAACGGCCCCCAAGGGGGTCCGGTTTTACCTGGAACCGGCCGCCGGCATCCAACCCATCGCCCTCCACTGGACGGATGATTACCAGCACACCGCCGCCACCCCTTCCTCCAACCAGGAAGGTTGGGATGCCGGCAGCACGGCCTTGGGGGCCGGCCTCCTGCTTGGAACCGTGGTAAATCTCGGTAAAGACGCCCTCTTTTCCTTTTCCGCGGGCTACCAATTGTCCTCGGCCTCCGATTTCCAAGGCACTTGGAACGACGCGGGGGTCCCTTCCAGGAACGGGGCCCAAGGCTCCCTGAAGATGTTCAAGGACCCCTCCACGGGACATCGCTCCATCATCTTCATCCCGAATAATCCGGACCTCCTTGCGGCCTTCAATGAGAACCAAGCCACATTGAATGATTGTGGTCCCTTTACCGTCGACCTGAGCGGTTTTCGTTTTAAAATGGATATCAGCTACACTTTTTGAGGAGGGAAAAATGGCATTCTTGAACGTGACGGACGCGGTCGGCGTGGATTACACCGTTAATACGGCCAACCTGGTGCTGTTGAGGGGCGCCAAAAACGTCCACGAACTGGTTTTCACCGACGGCAGCAAGATCAACCTGAAACCCGAGGAAGCGGCCCGCGTCAAGGGACTGCTGCCCGGCCTCGGCGGCTGACCCTTCGGGCGCCGTCTCCCGCCCGTCCCTCCCCTTGTCGCGGTCATTGGTTTTTATGCCCCAATAGCGTCCCATTTCAAAATTTCCGCATTTGCGACATGGATCATAAAAGGGAACGGCGAACCGGGGGAAATTGAACCTGGGGACTTTCCAGCGCCTCTTTTCAAGCAAGTGGGGGTATGCTCGCCGGGCCTTCCCTCCCTGGGACGATTCCACCGAAGGGATAGCCGACATGCCCTATAAAAGTTCCTGGTTCCTGTGGTACGACGACATCAAGATGAAAAACCTCTCCCCCTTGGACCTCACGGGCCTTTCCCGGGGGGACAGGGCCTTGATCACCCGGCCCCTTGAATCCACCATGACCCTCGGGGACTATTGGACCGTCCTTCAACGGACCTTTTCCAAACAGGTCCTTCAATACCTCTCCGCCGAAGCCGGGAATGAATGGAAGAAACTTTTGGCGGGGATGGACCGCCGGAAGGCCCGCCGGCAAACCGTTTACGCCGTCTGGAATTAAGGACGGGGGCTCCCCGAGGGTTTCAGGGTTTCCCCGGCCGCGCCTTTGCCTTCCGCCTTGTCCCGGGACCCGCCCTTCCATTCCACCGGCTTGGGGAACCCGTTCCGCATGTCCGTCAAAAACTCGTCCACGATCCTTTCATAGATCATGGGGAACTTGCTGAAGGTTTCCTCGTGCCCCGCCTCGGGCATGTAGGCCAGCCGCCGGTGCGGGGATGCCGTGTGCTGGAAAAGCAGCCTGACTTCATCCGATTTGGACAAATCGTCGTTCTCCCCGGTGATGTAAAGCACCGGGTCCCGCAGCTTCTCCACGACGGGGACCAGGTCCAGGTCGCTTTCCTTCAAGGAAAGGCCCGTGACCCGGTCGTAAGCCGCAAGGCACCTCCCCAGGAATCCCGGCAGGGCGGCGAAAACCCCTCCCGCGGTGCGCCTGGAAACGTAGGACGCAAGGTTGGCCAGGGGGCTGTCCGCGATGACCGCGTCCGCGCCGGGCGCCTGCACCGCGGCCCGCAGCGCACCCATGGCCCCCAGGGAGAAACCGAAAAAGAGCACGGGTTTTTGAAGCCGGTGGGTTTTCTCGAGATAGGCCTCGGCGGCCGGGAAATCCCCGGCTTCCAATACTCCTCCGGACAGGGGGCTGTCGCCGCTTAAGCCGCATCCCCGCAGGTCGAACAACAGCACCTGGTATCCTTCTTTCACGAGGAATTCGGCCCTCCCCAACACCTGCTCGCGGTTGTGGAAGGCCCCGTGGGAAAGAAGGATGGTACCGAGTACCTTCCCCTTGAAAGCGGCCGGCATCCACCAGCCGGACAAGGTCACCCCATCGGCCGTCGGAAAGGCGACGTCCGAATAGGCGAAACCGTCCTCCTTGGGTGTTTGGGTGAGGGGCTGGCGGATCCTGGCCTTGGCTGCGATTCCTATCGCCACTTTTTGCGGCAGCACACCGTAAATAAAGTAAAGACCGCCGGCCAGTAAAAGGGCCCCGAGGACCCCCAGGGTTTTCAGAAGGAACCACTTGCCTTTTTTTTCGCCTGTCGATTTCATTTGGTTTCCGGATCTAAAAATAGGATGAATCCCGCCCGGTCCCCGCCCCGCAAGGGATGGGAACCGGGTCTTGGTTCTTACGACAAGTCTTTTAAAATTTGAATCCCCGTCGAAACCGCCTTGGTCGCCACCACCGTCCGGCCGTCCCCTTCCAGGCAATCCGCGATCCTCCGGGCCTGGGCGGCATCCTCGGCCAGGCCGAAAACCGTGGGGCCGCTGCCCGATACCAGCGCGCCCAAAGCCCCGGCTTTCAGCAGGCTTTCCTTCAGTTCGGTTGTTTCCGGCAACAGGAATTGGGCCGCCGGCTCCAAACCGTTAAACAAGTGGTCCGCCACCCCGCGTAAATCCTCCTGCCGGAGGATCCGCCGGAAGTCGCCGGCCCTGTCCCCCCGGGTGAAACAAGCCTTGCCCGAACGGTAAACCGCGGGAGTGGAAAGGCCCGCCGCGGGTTTCACCAGGACCAGGTGAAACTCAAAGCCTTCCTCCCACGGTGTAATCTTTTCGCCGCGTCCCTCCCCCAAGCCCGTGCCTCCATAAAGGAAGAAAGGCACGTCCGATCCCAAGCGCGCCGCCAGGTCCAGGAGCTTTCCGGGGGCCGCATGGGTTTGGAAGAGTTCATCCAACCCCCTCAAGGTGGCGGCCGCGTCGCTGGAGCCGCCGCCCAAACCGGCCGCCAGGGGAATCTTCTTTCGAAGGCGGATGCGGACCCCGCCGCGGGCCTTGCCGACTTCCCGGAGGAAGAGCCGGGCGGCCTTGACCACCAGGTTGGAATCATCCGCGGCCAGGGGGACCGGGGACTCCGGGATCTCCAACGCGACCCCCTCGGCGGTTTTCTCAAAGGCCAGTTCGTCGTAAAGGGCCACGGCTTGGAAAACCAGGCGCAGTTCGTGGTATCCGTCGGGCCGGGGACCCAGGACCTCCAGCACGGGGTTGATCTTGGCGGGCGTTCGGAGGGTGAGGGAGGTCACAAGTCGGAGGATTTGTTTTTCTTTATTTTTTCCGGGTAATCCCTGTTGTCCGGGTCCAGTTGGACGGCCTTTTTCCACTGGGCGACGGCCGCGTCCGCCTTGCCCATCTTAAGCAGCACTTCCCCCAGGTGGTCGTAAATGACCGCGTCGTCCTTTTGCTGTTCCTTGAGGAGGCCCAGGGATTTTTCCAATTGGGTTCTGGCGTCCGCGTATTTGCCTTGGCGGTAATAAACCCACCCCAGGCTGTCCAGGTAATAGGAATTGTCCGGGTCCAGTTTCACGGCGGCTTCCACGTCCTTTTGGGCCTCTTCCAGGCGCATGTTCTTGTCCGCGTAGGAATAGCCGATGTAATTGTAGGCGTCGGCGTTGTCCGGCTGGATCTGAAGCACCCGCTTCATCTGGTCAATGGCGTCGTTGAAACGCCCCGCCTTGTCCATCAGGATGCCCAAGTTGAAGTAAGCCTGGGCCAGCGTGCCGCCGTTGTAATCGGGGGAAGACTTGCCCTTGTAGGCCTGTTCGATGTCGATCACGCGGCGGTACCCGGCTTCCGCCGCCCGGGTGTCGTTCTTTTCGTGGTCCATCATGGCCTGCAGCAGGAGGAGGTCCGGGTGGTTGGGGTTGACCTTGAGGCCCGCCGCCAGGGTTTTGGCCACCTTGGCGTCGTCTTTTTGCTTGTCGTACAACAGGACAAGCCGCACCCATGCGTCCACCGATTTGTCATCGTTGCCCAGGATGGCCTTGAGCTGGCTTTCAGCGTCCGGATAGTCCTTCATTTGCTCATAGGCGGCGGCCAGGCGGTAACGGACAAGCGCGTTGGCCGGCTGCTTTTCCAGTAGCTTTTGGAAGGCTTCCACGGCCTTGGGGTACTGGTCCATCCGGAAATAACACAGCCCGATGTAATCATAAACCGTCAGGTCGTCGGGCTTGAGTCCCGCGTAATTCCGGAAGGCTTCCAGGGCCTTGGCGTTGTCCTTTTGGTTGTAGTAAAGCTCCCCCAGCGCCAGGTAAACCTGGGCGTTGTCCGGGTTGACCTTTAAGAGCGTCTGGTAAGCATCAATGGCTTCCTTGGGTTTCTGGTCCAATTCATAAACGAGTCCCAGGGAGGTATAGGCCGATTCCAGGGTGGGGTCGATCTCAATGGCCTTCTTGAAGGCATCCTCGGCCTTGGACGCCTGGTTGGCCCGGGTATAAAGCAGCCCCATATTGTAGAAAACGGCGGCGGCTTTGGGGTTGTCCGTCAGGATCTTCTGGTATTGTTCCAAGGCGTCGTCGGTGCGGTTTTGGTTGGCCAGGGCGCCCGCCAGGTAATAACGGGCCTCCAGGTTCTTGGGGTCCTTTTGGAGGATTTCCAGGTACTCCTTCTGGGCCTTGCCGTATTCCCCCTGGCTGGCGAAAAGGTTGGCCAACATCAGCCGGGTCCCGATGTTGTTGGGTTGGAGTTGGATGGATTTCTGCAGTTCCTCAACGCTTTTATAGTCCAGGCCCTCGACGTAATAATGGTAGGCCAGGCGGTCATGGACCGCGGAGGAGGTTGGGTCGTACCGGGCGGCTTGCTCGAACTCGATGGTCGACCGGTCCACGTCGCCCGTATATTGGGCGTAAAGCCCGTTGGCGTAGTGCCAATAAGCCCGGGTTTTGGATTCGATGGGCTGGTCCATATCAGCCCTTAAAAAGCCCGCCGCGCCCAACCAACCCAAAAGGATGAGGGGCAAGACTACCGGCAAGGAAATATTTTTTTTCATGGGAGTTCCAGTTTGTAAAGGTTCAGGTTATGACCGCCACGGCGTAAAGACACAAAGGAAAAAACGGCCGGTTCAAGATACCGAAGGGGCTCTTTTAAGTTCCGGTGATCCGGTCTTTGCGGCCCTCCGGGGACAAGAAGCCGGTTTTCAAACCTGTTTGATCGACTCATTGGCTTTCCGCAAGCGCTCGTTCGCTATTCTCAGGAAGACCAACAAAACTTTCAAGGCAATATCGGGGTATTTTTCCATCAATGTGCCGAATGCTTTTTTCGTCATGACGAGAAGTTGGGATTCTTCCGCCACCCGCGCGGTGGCCGTGCGCGGACGGTTGTCGATCAGCGACATTTCACCTAGGAACTCGCCTTCCCTCAAGGTTGCCAGGACCGCCTCCTGGTTGTTCGCCGTCTTCTTCGTGATTTGGACCGACCCCTTTTTGATGACATAAAGGATTTCCCCCGTCATGCCTTCCACGAAAAGGGTCGAATTCTTGCCGTAGGTCTTTTCAAAAAAAAGCGGGACCATGTTGGCCAGTTCGGGGGGCGTCAAATCCTTGAAGAGCGCCATGGATTTGAGGCCTTCCATATCGATCGGTGCGGCCATGGATCGGTTTATCTCCTCACGGAAAGGTAGAGGCTTGTCGGACGCATTATATCACCTTATCCCGGCGATTATTTTACGGGCAGCGGTGATGCCCTGCTCCATGGCCGATTCCATGCTGCCGTATTCCCATCGTCCGTAACGGCCTACGGAATCGACCCCGTTCTTTTCAAAATACCCCAGGAGGGCGGATACGATCGCGTCCCGGCCCTCGTCGTAAAGCACATAGGCGTTGGGAAGGTCCAGATCGACCCGGCTGACGACCTGTCTCTCGTTTTGAATCCAGCCCAGTTCCGCCAACTTTTGGAGGGCGTGGCGTCCCAAGGCCCCGGGGTCGGGCCTGTTTCCGCGATAGGAAAACTCCACGTAAAGGGAGGCGTGGCCTTTGGGGGCTACGGTCGGTACGCAGGCGCTCACCGAGCCGGCGCGGTGGAATCGGAATTCCTTTTCGGGAAAGTAAACCCAGCTAAAGGGCACGGGCTGGGGGCCCCTTATGCCGAAATTGATGTTGTAGATGGAGGTGGCTTTGAGCTTTCCCGCCGCCCGCCCCAGGCCCCCCGGCAATCCCCTCGTGCGCCCCGCCAGGCCCGGCAGGGGCAGGCTGGAAACCAGCCGGTTGTACCGGATTTCCAGGCCCGAGGTCAGGACCGCCCTTTTCCGGGAAAGGTCGAGCGTTTGAAGGCCGACGCCCATCCAAAGGTTCGGGAGGTTGCGGGCGATGGACCGGGGCAGCACCGAAATGCCGCCCTCGTCGGGATAAAGGAAGGTGGAGTTGTAACCGGCCGCGGAATTTTGCCTGGAAAAGGCCCCCCTTAACACTTCCGAAATCCTCGGCGAAGGCACGAACCGGCCCATCCAATGGGTGGTCAAGCGGGTCAAGGGCGTCTTCCAAAGCTTCTCGTTGTAGGGAAACATGAAATTCCGCGAGAGGCCGGCGCCGAAAGATTGCAGGCACCAGGATTTGAAATCGGGGGCCCGGGCCGGGTCCACGCCCAAGAAGCGGCGCTTGAGGGCCGCTTCCAGGTAGCCCAAAACGTTCTCGCGGACGACCGCCGGGGGAAGGCCCGCGTTGTTTTCCTGGTAGGGGTATTCGCTATAAGTCCCCCGGCTGTAAACGGCCGCGTGCCGGGTCCGGCGCTTGAACCGATTCCCCAAAAAAGGCCGTACCCATTCCTCCAGGGACGGCTTTTGGAAGTGAAGGAAATGGCCGGTGTAATCAAAGGTGAATCCCCGGTCCAAAAGGGTCCGGCAAAGCCCCCCCGGGTCCTTCTCCTTTTCCACCAGCAAATAAGGCCGGGAAGCCTGGTGCAGTTCACGGGCGCAGGAAAGGCCCGCCAATCCCCCTCCGGCGATCAGCGTTTCGACCTTCATCGGCGCCCCGGCTTGCGGCGGCGGGTTCCGTCGCCCAGGAAAATGCGGAAAGGATTTTCCCGGGTCTTTTTCTTGCCGTCAACCATCGGAATGCTGGCCACCATCACGGTAAAGAGGAGCACGAGGAAAAAAAAGAGGGCCGTGAAAATCGCGGCCCTTTTCTCCGAAAGACGGACCAGGATTCCCGCGCAAACCGAAAGAAGGGCCGCCAGGGCCCACAACGAATGCACGGTTTGTTTGACCGTCAGGCCCAGGGCCCTCAGGCGCAGGGCCAGGTGGTCGTTGGACCCGCGGAACATGGACCTGCCTTGGAGGAACCTCAGCGCCATGACCAGCGCGGTGTCGTAAAGGGGCACGCCCAGGATGAAAAGGGGCGCGCAAAGGGCCATCACGTTGACCTGGGTATAGCCGTGGCCCATGGCGATGCCCGCAAGCACGAAACCCAGGAAAAGGGCTCCCGAATCGCCCATGTAGATGCGGGCGGGCTGGTAGTTGTAGGGAAGGAACCCCAGGACGCTGCCTCCCAGGGCCGCGGCCGTCAGGGGGACGTAGCTTTGGGCGCCCAAGAAAGGCACCCCGACGAACCCCAGGCAGGCGATCACCGCGACTCCGCCGGCCAGGCCGTCCATGATGTCGATCAAGTTGATGGCGTTGGTGATGGCCACCACCCAGAAAACCGTAAGCACCCAACCCAGGACAAGGTGGCTGGGCAGGAATTCCAGCTTGACGCCGAAGAAGATCAACAGGACCGCGGCCAATATTTGAAAGAGGAACTTGACCGCCGGAGACAAGGTGAAGAGATCGTCCGCCAATCCCAGGATGGCCACTACCGTTCCTCCCGCCAAAATCGCCAGGACCCGCGGGGCGTCGGGTGGCGGGGTCAAGATCAAGGCACCCAATACCCCCAAAAGGAAGGAAAAATAAATGGCCAATCCCCCCAGGTAAGGCACAGGCGCGGTGTGTTTTTTAAGCTGGCCGAGCGGGGTATCCATGAACTGGGAACGGAGGGCGATCTTGCGGAAAAGGGGGGTTAAACCCAGGGAAAGGGCGAAAGTAACCAGGAAAGTGATCCAGTGGGCGTCCAGGGGTGTCCTCCAAGGCAGCTAGGCCTCAGGTACCAAGCCATTGGAGGTCGGAATCTTCCCTGACAACCGACCGCTGACAGCCGATACCTGCCTTTCAGGCAATATAACACAGGAAACCAGGGCTCAGCGGACGCAAACATTTAAGGGAATTCTGAAAAAGGGCAAAAAAAAGCCCCGGTGGGTCAAACCGAGGCTCTAGGAGGTGAGTTTTGATAATGATTCGTTTGAAAGCAATCCGATTGTCGTCAGACTGGCTTCCGTCTTTAGATAAAGCAATGTCTGTGCCATTCTTTTAGCAATTTTCAGGTTCAAAAAACCCTTTGTTTTAAACAATTTTATAATTGGGGCCTTTTGTAAATTGTAAAAATTACTTACATTTCAAATTGAGTGTAAGTATTACTTACATTTCTGTCATCTTTTCTATTCTACACCTATCCCATATTTCCTAATTTTTTGGTAAAGGGTGGGACGGCTGATGCCAAGCCGGGACGCCGCTTTTCGTTTGTTGAAATTGGATTCCCTTAAAACACGCAGGATCATCTCCTTTTCCACGGCTTGAAGCACGCTGGAAGGCGGCAAGGCGGCCGCGGAAGCCGATACCCCCGCGCCCGCCAATTCCGGCGGCAGATGTTCGGGTTTGATGAGGATATCATCGTTCAACGTCACGATCCGTTCCATGATGTTCTCCAACTCCCGCACGTTACCGGGCCAGGGGTATTGTTGGAACAGGCGGAGGGCTTCCGCCGTAACACCCTGGAAGCGGGTGGGCCTCCGGGCCTTCAGCCGCTCCAGGAAGTATTTAACCAGGACGGCCAGGTCCCCTTCCCTTTCGCGCAAAGGCGGCATTTCAACGGCGATCACGTTCAAGCGGTAAAAAAGGTCCTCCCGGAACTTCCCTTCCTGCACGGCCTTTTTCAGGTCGCGGTTGGTGGCGGCGATGACCCGGATATCCACCTTGACGGTCTCCGTCCCTCCCACCCTCTCAAATTCCCGTTCCTGCAGCACCCTCAGGAGTTTGACCTGTGTGGCCATGGAAATCTCACCGATCTCGTCCAGGAACACCGTCCCCTTGTCGGCCGCCTCGAATTTTCCGATTTTCCGGGCGATGGCGCCTGTGAAGGACCCCTTCTCATGGCCGAAAAGCTCGCTTTCCAGGAGGGATTCGCTCAAGGCCGAGCAAGCGATGGGCACGAAGGGGCCGTCATGGCGCCCCGATTGCCGGTGGATCGAGCGGGCCACCAGTTCCTTGCCCGTGCCGTTTTCCCCCAGCACCAGCACCGTGGCGTCGCTGGCGGCCGCCCGCTTGATCAAATCGTGGATCCTTTGCATGGCGGGGCTGGCGCCCACCATCCGGGTTTCCCCCGCCGGCCGGCCCTTCTCCGCCGCGGCCGCCGAAACCATGGACTTGGAAAGGGAAAAAAGGATGGAGGCCGCGTCCTTGGAGGATTTGACGAATTCCTCATAGTCCCGCTTCATGCGGCCGGTCAATCCCTCATGGTAATAAACCTGGCCCAGGTTGTAGACGGCATTCACGTGGTCCGGGTTTTGCTTGAGGACCGACTTGAACTCGGCCACCGCCTTTTCCAGCTCGCCTTTTTTGAAATAACAAACGCCCAAGTCGTTCTGGATATTGAGTTGATCCTCGCCTTCCGGCACCACCTTCAAGGCCCGTTTATAAACCTGGATGGCCTCTTCAAAACGCTCCAGGGCCATCAGGCAGTCCCCCTGGCTTCCCAAGGCCAGGATGTTTTTGGGATTGATGCCAAGGACCAATTGGTATTGTTCCATGGCCTTTTCCAGTTCACCCCGCTCCTTGAAAAGCATTCCCAGGTTCAAGCGGCACTGGAAGGTCAGGCTTTCCGCCGTGTGGAAAAGCCCGAGGTAATAGCTGCCCGGCACCAGCGGATGGATGTGATGCAGGGTTTCCAGGAGGGAAAACATGGCGTCATTAACGTGGCCCCGCTGCAAGTGGATGATGCCGGTGTTGAAATGGACGTCCAAAAGGTTGGGATGGATCCGGAGGGCTTTCTCGTAATAATCCAGGGCCGTGTTGAAGTCCTGCAGGTGGAAAGCCGCATGGCCCACGTCCCTCAGGGCGAAGGCGCTCAAGGGTTGCTTTTGGGCCACCGATTTAAACAACTTCAGGGCCCGGTCGTATTCGCCTTGTTCAAACGCCTCGATGCCTTCCTCCGCGGCCCTTTCCAAGGGCTCATGGGCGGCGCCGCATACCGGGCAAAAGCGGTGCTCCGATTCCAGGGGGTTCCCGCATTCGCGGCATGAAAAGGCGGTCATGGCTTAACCTCGCTGCGGCCGGGGCTTATTGGAGTTCTTGGGGGACGGGCCCCCTTGCGCCTTGGTCAAATTCCGGATTTGAAGGGTGGCCAATTTTCCCGCCTGGGGCAGGTCCGCAAATTCCTTTTCCAGTTTCCGGTACCAGTGAAGGGCCTCCCGTGCCTGTCCTGCTTTTTCCATCTTGTAGCCCTTGCGGAACTCCTTTTCAAAGGCGATGAAGCGATCCTGGTCGATGCGGGAAAGGCGGGTGGTCCAAAGGTGGGCGAACTCGGTCAAGGCAGCCATGGTCATGAGGTAAATGAAGTAAGGAGGAAAGGCGTATGCGGCCAGCAGGGCGATGATGGTAAGGCCGCCCCAATCTTCCTTTTTCAACATGGTTTTCGGGTTGGGTTGTTCTTCCAAGGGTATCTCCCGGGAAAGTCTGGGGCCTACCTGCGTCCTTTGAAGGCGTAAAGAAATTTTACACCTTTGGACGAAAAAAAAGCCCTGGTTTTTTTAAACCAGGGCTTCCAAAATCAGCTGACAGCGGCTTTTATTTCCGGTAATCCTCGATCTTCAGATCCAGCGCGTCCTTGCGGGAAAGCTTGATTTTCTTGGTCTTGGGATCGATGCCGATACACTTGACCAATAGTTCGTCGCCTTCCTTGAGGACATCCTCCACCCGTTCCACGCGGCGGCGATCCAGCTGGGAGATATGCACCAACCCGTCGGTTCCGGGCAGGATTTCCACGAAAGCTCCGAAATCCATGATTTTTTTGACCGTCCCGAAGTAGATCTTGCCTTCCTCGGCTTCGGCCATGAGCCCGTTGATGAAATTCTGGGCCGCTTCGATGTCCTTCCCGTTGGCGGAAGCGATATTCACCGTTCCGTCGTCCTCCACGTTGACCTCCACCTTGAAGTCTTCCTGGATCTTCTTGATGGTGGCTCCACCCTTGC
>JAICXI010000013.1 GCA_025980505.1 bacterium
CACGTGATCCTCACCTCGCTGGACGTCATCCACAACTTTTTCCTTCCGGAAGTGCGGTTCAAGCAGGACGTCATGTCGGGACGGGAAATCAACGCCTGGTTCGACACCAACCGGACCGGCACTTACCACATCGTTTGTGACGAGTTGTGCGGGTTCGGGCATACCCGCATGACGGGCGTACTGCAGGTGGACGACGAAAAGGCTTTCGAGGACTGGAAGGACCAGGTTTACAAGGAACAACACACCGAAGCCCGGTAGGGCGCAAAAGTGAACGGCGCCGGGCCGGGTTTCCGCCCGCGGCCGGCCGATGATTCTCAAGGAGCGAATGGAAATGGAACAAGGGCACTCTCAGGGCTTCTGGTCGAAGTACGTTTTCTCGACCGACCACAAGATGATCGGGAAACAGTTCCTCCTGCTTTCCATCGCCATGGCCCTGTTCGGCGGTTACACGGCTTACTTGATCCGCTGGGAAGTGGCCTATCCCAACACGCCGGCGCCCTTCTTTGGGCTGGTCACGCCGGATAAATATAATTCCATCATCACCTTGCACGGCACCATCATGCTTTTCTTCGTGGGCATGCCCCTGCTGGCGGCCTTCCCCTCCAACTTCCTCATCCCCCTCATGGTGGGAGCCCGGGACATGGCCTTTCCGCGCCTCAACATGGCTTCCTTCTGGCTCACCTTTTCCGGCGCCCTCCTTCTCGCCGCCTCCCTCTTCGTTCCCGGCGGCCCGGCCGCGGGAGGCTGGACCGGCTACGCGCCCCTGTCCGCCAGCTCGGATTTCACCGGCGTCAAGTGGGGCGTGGTCTTGTGGCTGCTTTCCCTGGCCCTGGCTTTCATCTCCTCTTCGCTGGGCGGCCTGAACTACCTGGTCACGGTGGTCACCCACCGCGCGCAAGGCATGACTTACGACCGGCTGCCCATGACGGTGTGGATGCTTTTGGCCTCGGCCGTGACTTTCTTCCTGGCCGTGGGCCCGCTGATCGCCGCGGTCTTCATGTTGCTGATGGACAACCTGCTGCAAACGGGTTTTTTCCTTCCGGCCAAGGGCGGCGAACCCATGCTGTGGGAGCACCTCTTCTGGTTTTTCGGGCACCCGGAAGTTTACGTGCTTTTCTTCCCCACGCTGGGCATGAGCCTGGACATCCTGGCGGTCTTTACGCGCAAGCCGGTCTTCGGTTACAAGCTGATCCTGGGTTCCACCGGCGTGGCCGTGGCCCTCAGTTTCGTCGTATGGGCCCACCACATGTTCCAATCGGGGCTGAACCCCGCCCTGGCCACCCCCTTTTCCATCACCACAATCGTCATCTCCGTGCCCTTCGCCCTCATCATTTTTTCCATGTATGCCATGCTGCGGCACAGCGCCATGAGGCTGGAGATGCCCCTCTTGTGGGTCCTGGGCTTCCTGGCGACCTTCCTGATCGGGGGCCTGACGGGCATTTTCCTCGGATCGGCCGCTGCCGACATTTACCTGCACGGCACTTATTTCGTGGTGGCGCACTTCCATTACACATTATTCCCGTCGGTTTTTTTCGGCGGGTTCGCGGCGGTTTATTACTGGTTCCCCAAGATGTTCGGCCGCAAGTTGAATGAGACCTTGGGCCGGATCCACATCGCCCTCACTTTTCTTTGCTTCAACGCCACTTTCTGGCCCCTTTTCCGGGTGGGCGTGGGCGGCATGGTGCGCCGCATCGCGGACCCTTCCTTTTACCCCCAATACCAGGTTTTCGCGGGCTGGAACATTTTCGCCAGCATCGCGGCCTTTTCGCTCATCGCCACCCAGTCCCTTTTTCTTTGGAACTTCGTCTTGAGCGCGCTGCATGGGCCCAAGGCCGACGCCAACCCCTACCGGGCCAATACCTTGGAGTGGTCGGCCGCTTCACCGCCGCCCCACGGCAATTGGGGGGAAAAGCTGCCGGTGGTGACCTGCGGGCCCTATGAGTACAGCAAGCCCGGCGAAGCCGAGGATTGGAAACCCCAGGCGCAGAAGGCATAAAGGACGAAATCAACGGGTTTTATTGACGCTGTAACTTTGTGGTTGAAAAGATCCTGGGAGTGGGCAATGGAAAAAAGCGCAGGCATGGAAACCGCCTATTCGGGCCCGGCGGGGCTGACGCCCGGCAGGCTGGGGATTTGGATACTCATCTCCTCCGAAATCATCCTCTTTGGGGGGCTTTTCGGTTCCTACATCCTTTTCCGAATGGCCCATCCGGAGTGGGCGGAGGAATCCAGGCGTTTGAACCTCCTGGCCGGGACCTTCAATACCCTCATCCTTTTCTCCAGCAATTTTTTCATGATGAAGGCTTCAGCGGCCGCGGAGAAGGACCGGCTGGACGATTCCAAAAGGTACATGCTTTACACCATCGGCCTGGCCGTTGCCTTCCTGGGAGTGAAGGCTTTCGAGTACGCCACCGAATTCGGCCGCGGCGAAAACCCCGCCAGCGGCAATTTCTGGTCCTTTTATTTCCTGATGACGGGCATCCACGCCTTTCACATCCTGGGCGGAATCGCGGCCATCGGGCTGTTGTGCGCCAAGGCCTTGAGGGGAACCCTGGGGCCGGTCAAGGGCCGGGTGGCCTTGACCGGTTTGTACTGGTCGTTCGTGGAAATCGTGTGGATTTTCCTTTTTCCGCTACTTTACCTGATGGTTTGAAAGCGGGTTGACCGCGCCCCGCCGGTTGCGGGTTTGAAGGAAAAGGAACGCCCGTTTTTAACCTTCGCCCGGGGCCGGCGGCCGACCGCAAAACGTCGTCTTGAAGGGAGATCAAAATGAAACCCAATGTCGCTTCGGCGAAGCACGGCCTTGTTTTCGGAACGCTGGTGGTCCTGGCGTTTCTGATGGTGGGGGCCCGGTTCCTGCCGCTCCCCGGATACGCCGGCACGATCCTCCTTTTCGCCATCGCCTTCGTAATGGCGGGACTGGTGGTGCTGCAATACATGGGTTTGAAATGGGAAGGCGCGATCGTCTACGCGGTCGTGGCCGGCCCGCTCGTTCTTTTCCTGATCCTGGTGCTGGTCCTCATCCCGGACGTTGCCCATTACCCTTTCCACCTGAGGTTTTGAAATGATCGCCAAGCCCCTTTCCACTCCGGCCTTTCCGGCCGGGCCCGTCCCCTCCCCGGCAAGGGACCTGGAGCCGGCCAAGTTGGGAATCCTTCTTTTCATCGCCATTGAAATCATGTTTTTCGCGGGGCTCATCAGCGCCTTCCTGGTGTTCCGCTTGGGCCCGGCCCAGTGGCCGCCCGCCGGCCAGCCGAGGCTTCCCCTGGAAGTGACGGCCGTGAACACGCTGGTTTTACTATTGAGCGGCTTTTCCGTCCAATGGTCCTGGAAATCCCTCCGGGCGGGGAAGACCACGGCCTTTTTAAGGGGGCTGGGTTTGACCTTCCTGCTGGGAGCGGCCTTCCTGGCGGTGCAGGGTGGGGAATGGATAAGGATGCTGCATTTCGGTTTGACGGCGCAATCCAACATTTTCGGAGGTTTTTTTTACGCCCTCGTCGGGCTTCACGGCCTTCACGCCACCGGAGGCCTTTTGGCCCTCCTGTGGGTGGGACGGAAAGCCCTGAAGGGCGGTTACAACGCCGGCAACAGCCTGGGAGTGGACCTTTGCCGGACCTACTGGTTTTTCGTAGTGGGCCTCTGGCCCCTGCTGTTCGTATTGGTTTATGGGTGAGGAAAAAAAGATGAATCTCAGGGACTCCAAGGCGCAAATCATCCAAACCGGGGGGGCCGTGAAGCCGTGGCTTCGCGCCGCCGCGGCGTTGCGTGTCTTTTCAGCTTCGGCGGCTTCCGCCTGTCCGCGGTGCGTGGACGCCACCCCCTATAAGACCGGTTTGTTCTGGGCCATCGCCTTGCTGCTCCCCCTGCCCTTTATCCTCGTCGGCGGGGTGGTGGCTTGGATCATCCGCCACACCAAGCCCAAGTTGCGGCAACCATGACCGTCATGGAAAAGAATCCCATCCAAGACGGCTTTTTCCGCATGACGAGCCGGTTCACCCAGTTGTTCCCGGAAAGAGGCGCGAAAATATTGGACGCCCTCTTCCTTCCCCTGTTGAGCAATTCCATGGTGATCCGCCATTTCCACGGTCAAAACCAAAAAAAGCTAAGGTGCATCAAGTCGTTCGACCGCTTGCTGGTCATCTCCGACATCCATATCGGCGATTCGGTCCTGGCCCTGTCCGCTTTGTCGGCCGTGCGTGATTTTTTCCCCGGCGCCCAGATCGATTATGTGGTCAAGAAATCCGTAGCCGGTTTTTTCCAGGGCCATCCGGACGTCTCGGGCGTGTGGCCCATCTTTACCGGAAGCCAGTTCCCCAACCAACGGGACCTCCTTGAAATCCAGGAACTGGCCGGGGAATACGATATGGTCTTCAATTTTTGCCCTTTCCTGGAGCCCCGGTTGTTCCCCGAACCGGGCAAGGTTTTCCACGCCTTGAGCCACGCCCCTATTTTTGCCCGCAACGAAAGGGAAGGGGCCATCCCCAACCATATCGCCTACCAGGTCCACCGGTTCATTTACGACCTGCTTTCGCCCCTCTTTCCCATCCGCCGGGGCCGGCCTTTCGAAGGACCCCGGGTCTACCTTTCGGCCGAATCCATCGAGGAAGCGGGGGCCTTTTTCATGGACCGTTCCGGGTGGGCGGGCGAGCCGGTCCTATTTCTTAATCCGGATACGGCGTCGCCTTTCACCCGGATCCCCCTGGCCTACCAAGCCGAGCTTTTGAACCGGTTGTTGGAAATGCCCTGCCGCATCCTGATCGGGGAAGGCCACACGGAGAAGGGAATCGGGGAAAAACTATTCTTTTCGGTGCCAATGCTCCTGCGGTCCAAGATCACCTTGGTGCCTTCCAGCATGCCGTTGGAAACCTATACGGCCCTCATCGATTGGAGCGACGTGTTCATCTCGGGGGATACGGGCCCGCTCCACCTGGCCGCAGCCGCCAAAAGGGATAAAAGCGGCAAGACCCTCCTCCGCAACCGGACCTCGGTCTTTAGCGTCTTCGGCGCGACCCCTCCCAGGATTTCGGGTTACGCCGCCCGGCCGGGTTACCTGGATAGCGCACAGGACGCCCCCGCCTACGTCTACCAGTCGGGCAGTTCCTGCCGCAACGTCACCTGCATGCATAAAATGGCCAAGATGTGCGACGCGGCCGGCTGCTTCCAGTCCCTCGACTTGGGGCGCATCCTGTCCGATATCCGCCAACGGCTCCAGCAATTGGCTCCGCCCACGGAAAAGGCCGCGGTTTAACCAGGGTTTGAAGAATCCGGAAAAAGGTTTTCCGACCCGAAACTTTGCCGGGGGAATGACACCGGGAGGAAATCCTTGGAAAAAATCGGAAATAATTTCCGGGTTAAGGTCGCCTGCCGACTCTCCTATGGCCTGGTCTTCGGGGTGCTCCTGGCCAGCCTGTGCGGCTTGGCTCAACCCGATATTTACGCCAAAGAAACCCCGTCGTGGGCCGCCCAAGGACTGGGGCAAGACGCGGTGGATTTGTTCTTGGTGGGGCCACTCTTGTGGCTTTCCGCCAGGGGAGTTCGGAAGGGAAGGAAAGTCCACCTTTTCCTGTTGGCGGGAACCCTGGTTTATCTGGCCTATTCCTTCGTGCTTTACGCTTTTTGCGTGCACTTCAATCGGTTGTTTTTCCTTTATTGCGCGGCCCTGGGATTTTCGGTTTACGCTTTGATCCTTCTGGCGTCGGGCTTTTCATGGGAAAGAGCGGCGAAATGGTTTGACCAGGGTCGATCCATTGTATTTCCAGCGGTTTATTTTTTAACGACGGCCCTCTTGTTTTATTTACTCTGGTTCGCCGAAGACCTGCCGGCGGTCCTGAGGGGAACGGCTCCCCCCATCCTGGAGGTAGCCGGGCTTTGCACCAATCCGGTCCATGTCCTGGACTTGTCCCTGGTGCTCCCGGCGATGCTTATCGCATCGGTTCAACTTTTAAGGAGGAAGCCGTCCGGCTACCTTCTTTTTCCCGCCTTAATGGTTTTCTCCGTCGTCATGGCGGTGGCCATCACCGGCATGGCCCTGGTCCTGTGGCTCAAAGGGTTGGCCGGGGATGGGACGGTAGCCCTGGTTTTCGGCCTGATGGCTCTTTTGAATTCGGCGGTTTTGGCGTTCTTTTTTCGAGCCCTCAAAAAAACAAAATGTGAAGCCCCTTCCGGCGCTTTATTTCCCTGAAAAAGCGGGATGGGACGGCCCCGCCTTCTTCCGCTTCAACGGTTTCAAAAGTTGGAGGACTTCAACGGATTCCTTCCGCCCTTTCAAGGGGACCTTGCCCTTGGACACATATTGAAAATCCCCCGCCTCATCGATCAAGGACGAGGAGAAGCAAAAGGTGTTGGGCCCGACGTTGCGGGTATAGCTTTCGATGCGGGAAGCCACGTTGACGGTGTCCCCGATCAGGGTGTAGTCCAACCGTTCCTCGGTCCCGATGAAACCGATCGTACAAACGCCGCGGTGGGCCCCGATCCCGAGCGAAATGGGGGCATAACCCTTGGCCCCCAGGCGGGCATTGATGGCATACCGCGATTGCAAAATGGCGTATCCGGCCAGGATGGAATTGGCCCCTATTCCGTCGAAATAAATAAGGAGGCCGTCCCCGATGATTTTGTTGATCCGGCCGTGGTGCTTTTTAACGACCTCCTGGACCTCGTCAATGTAGGTGTTCAGGATGTCGGCCACTTCCTCGGGGGGGCAAGCCTCGCTGAAGGTGGTGAAACCCATGACGTCGACGAACATGACGTCCAGGGTCTCTTTTTGGATGGGCAGGAACTCGCCTCCGAAGTAACGCAGGCGCGGCACCACCTCCCCCGGCACGAATTTCTGGAAGGTCTTGCGCAACTGGCGCTCCTGTTCCTCCAGCGCCCGCGCCAGTTTTTCCGACTTCTTGACGGCCCCGTAGTTCTTGATGTTGGGTATGACCAAGCCGATAAAGGCAGCGATTTCCACCAGCAGGTCCTGGTCGTCGGCCACCAGGGGCCTGAACTGGTCCGTGTTTTCCACGGCCAAAACGCCGGCCGCCCGGCCGGAAGCCAGGATGGGCACGGCGATGAAGGCTTGGGTGCCCAGGAGCCGGAGGAACTTCTGGCTCCGGCGGCTCAACTGGCCCATTTTCCGGGGGGCGTCCCGGAGGAAGAGGGGTTCCTTGGTGTTCAAGACACGGATGAAAAACCCCCGGGTGTTGTTGGGGTCGATGTTGAACTCGGCCGTATCCACCAGTTCCCGTACTTCCCCTTCGAAACCCTCCGAAGTCACCGTTTTGAGGACGTTCCTCTCGGTATCGGCCAAGAGGATCATCACACGGTCGTAATGCATGACATCCTTGACGGTTCTCCCCGCCTTGCGGCAAAGCTCCTCCAGGGATGGGGTTTGGAAGGTGTTGAAGAGGATTCTTTGCCGCAAAGTGTTTTCCTCATATCGGCGGTTGAAGATGCGCAACGATTCCTGCAGCGCATCGTCTTTTTCCCGGATCAAGTCCTGAAGCCGTCGGGCGGTCCTGCTTGAAAGGTAAAAATAAGCCATCCAACCCAGGTTCAGGCCGGCCAGCAGGGAAAGCCACGGCCGGCCTGTCCATAGGAAAAGGGCCGCAGCCCCGAAGACGCCCGCGGCGGCGGCGGCGGGCAGCTCCGGAATCCTCCTTCGGTCCTCCCAAGTGATGAAATATTCGCAAAAGGGATCGCCCCGGTGGAGGCATTTGGTTTCCTCGATGCGGGTCCGCCCGCAGCCGGAGAAAGGCGGGACGGCCGCCAGCGTCCCCTTCCGGTTTTGGCATTGATAGGATTTTTCGGCGCAACCCTCCACGGGGATGCTGCGCAGGACGGCGCTGGTGGAGGTCACCCGGAGGGGCTGCAGGATGGCGCCCCGGCTGTAGGAAAGGGAGTATTTGCCGATGTTCTTGAAAATCACCTGGGGGGAGATCAGCCCTTGGACCAGTCTTCCGATGATTCCCTTGGCGTAGGACGAAAAGGCGTAAAGGCCCACCTTGTAGGAAATTTCACGGTCGCCCGTCATCTCCAGGACCTTTTCCTGGAACAAATCGGCCAGGTCCTGGCCGAACCAGTGGTCGTCCGAGTCCAGGAAAGTGACGTCGCGGCCGCAACGTTCGAAGAGTTGTTCGATCCTTTCCGCGGGCCACGCGCAGTTTTCCTTCAAGTAACCCACGTAAGTCTTGAGGATTTTGATGTTATAGAACCGGTTGGAGTAGGAGAGGTTGTCGCTAGGCGTGTTCATAACTGAGGTCCTTCGGCCGGGCATCCCCGGATCGTAGCCGCCTTAGGATCTCCTTGAGGTTGTCGATATTGGATTCGGCGGTTTTTTTGAAAAGCCCGCCGTAAGCGGCGTCAAAGAACCAATAACGGTATTTCCTGACCCGCTTGAACAAGTCGGGCAGGATTTGGCCCTCGCCCAGCAAAAGGACGGGGGAGGACATTTCGGTGGCCTTATAGGAAGCCAGGACGTGCCGGCTCAGGGCGTTGACCAGGCCGTTTTTCGGTTCGGGCCCCGATCGGGCGTAGTAAAACCGGAACGAATTCGTCAGTTCGGAAAGGTTGCAGCCCGGGGAGGCGTAGTTGCATACCGCGTAAACGGCATCCCCTTCCTCCTGCTGCCGAGCCACGAAAACCCGCCGCTTCCGGTAAAGTCCAAGCTTCGCGTATTCGGCCGACACCGCCAGGTTGGTCAAGCCCTCGGCCGTCAAGCCCTCGATACGGATGGTGAAATAATGACCCTCTTCCACGAGGAGGCGTTCCAGCCGGGACAAGTCGGCGGGTTGGGCTTCGTGGCACCGGATCCCGGACTTTTCCATCTTCGGTTCCGCCGGGCCCTCGTCGGCCGCGCCCGAGACGCAAAAATCCAGGTCCGCCACGTCACAGATCTCGGGATTGCCGACGACCCTCTGGGTTTCCCCGAAAAGCACCTCGGGATAGACGTTGCCCGGCCGGTAAAAACAAGTGACAAAGCTGGTGTCGACCTTGCGGTTGGCCGAAGGGTCCAGGAAAAAGTTGGCCATGGAAGAGAGGATGGCCCTGGAAGTGGCGGTTCCCGTGGAATGGTGGGTGGTCAGGTGCTGGACGAGCCAGGTGCGGTCGAAGAAGCGCAAGGCGGAAAGATGCCCCTTGATTTCCCGGTTTTCCTTGAAGATCACCTTTTTCATCAAGCCGCCGCCCGACTGCAGGAGCGTCAAATTGGTTTTCCGGACGCTGGCGGCGTATTTCTGGAGCTGTTTGCGTTTCGCCGAGTAAATGAACCCGGACTCGAAGAAGAATTCCAGCAACTGGTCGAAGTCCTCCCTCTTGGCCTCGACCAGCCGGGAATCCACAAGCCCGTCCCTCAGGCGGTTGATGGTCTTGATCAGGTCGATGGAGACCCCCAGGAATTCGCCGGAAACGGTGAAGCCCCCGCCCGAAAAGGGGGAGCAATCGCTCACCTTCACGCAGGCCTTGAGGTTCAGGTTGTTGGGAGGGATGTGGATATAGAAATCGTTCAGGATTAATCCCGCCGCGAAGGGAATTTCAGGGTCGTCCACGCAAAAGGACAGGCCGGAAGAGGAAAGGTTTTGGATTTCCCCGGAAAATCCGTAACCCCTCAGGATGGAATGGTCCGCGTCCACGTAGGCGCGGGAAGGTTCCATCGGGATAAGTCCGCCGCCCTCGGCCCGTTCCCCGGAGGTCCACCGGGTCGAAGGGGAGGGAGGTTTCATCCCGATCACGGCGAAATAGCCGTTCTTGATCTGTTCGCTCACGCGTTTCATGTCGGTCCTCTGGACGACCCCTTCGGTTTCCAGGATGATCTCGTTTTGGTGGAAAAGGGTCAGGGACGAAACCTTGTCCCCGGGCAGGGCCAACCCCTGGGAGCGGTCCAGGAACAACGACAGGGAAGTCTGGCTCAAGTCCGCCAGGTGCCGGGTTTCGAATGTGAAATCGCCCAGCGTGCTAAAAACCTTGATTTCGGCCTTCAAATAAGGCGAGTAGGTTTCCAGCGGGAACCGGGTTTTCACCCGTTGGTTTTGGAGGGCCCCGGTATGGGCCTTCTTGAAGAGAAAGTGCGTCCGCTTCGGGCGGTCCTTTTGTCCGGACGCCTCGGAGAAGGTGTCCACCAACTGGGAAGTGAAGACGAAAGCCTGGTTCCGGTAACCCACGATGACCAGGAGGTCCCGCCCCTTCAGGTCCTCGTGCCGGATCTTTTGGGCGTTTTCCAACCCCAGTTCCGCCGCGAAACAGTCCTCCAGGATTTCCTCCACGAAAAAGGAAGTCTTCCTTCCGGGGTCGTCCTTGGGCGCCACATAGACCGGTCGGTTGGAAAAAATGCAGTAATCCAAAACCCGGTCGGTGATCATGTGCTTTTCCGATTCGTTCATAGGGGCCTCCTTCCCTCCACGAGGATCAAGGGCGTGTAGCTGAAGCGGCCGGGGGACGTCAAGAACCTATGGACCTTCGCCTTGAAACCGTTCAAGTCGAGGCCCGGCCGGATCGAACCCTTCCGTTCCAGCTGGATCAATTGGTCGACCTTGGCCAGCCAGTTGAACTCATCGGCGTCGGACAGGGAGCCGTAAAAAAGATGGTGGGCTTGGAAATGGACCTTGATCTCCTCCAGGGACGCGCGGTGAAAAAAGGAATAAAGCTTCCGGCCGGCGTAGGGGTCGAAGAGCTTGTTTTGCCTCAAGGTTTCCATCAGCCGGGTCAATTCCGATTCCAAGCCGGCTTCCAGGGGATAGTGGGTCATGCAGTTGTAATCCAGGTCCCCCAACACCAGTTTGCCGCCAGGCTTGAGAAGCCGCAGCAGTTCATCGAAAACGGCCTGAGGCTCGGGAAGGTATTCGAAGACGAAGCGGCAAAAAACATAATCCGCACAGTTGGATTTCATGGGAATGTGGTTCAAGTCGCAGGGTAAATATTGGTAGTGGATACCGGGGCCGGCGGTCAGGCGATGCTTGGCGGTCCGGAGCCTCTCCAGGGAAAAATCCAGGAGCGAGATTCGGGGGTCCTCGAAATCCTTTCCTAGGATGTCCCCCATGACCCCGGCCACCTCCCCAATGCCGCAGCCTGCATCCACCACATGGGGGCTTGCCGGAACCGAACGGATCCCGGTGGCGATAAGCTGATCATGGATTTTGCCGCGATCGCTTTTGATCCGAAGCCTTTCGGCTTCGGTTTCCGACTCCATTAAATAAAAGGGCGGCATGGCGGCACCCGTCTTTCACCGGAAGGGACGATGGGTCCACCGGCTCCCGGGAATGAGAGCACCTCCTTTTCTTTCAAGGAGGGGACCCTTCCGTTCATTCCCGGGCCGGTTGGAGGAGTTGCGGGAATCCATGTCGAAGGCGGATTTTTCAAAAGCCCCCGGATGGAATCCGACTCAAGCGATGGCGCCTATTGTTTTTCACCGGTCCGCCGCGGTTTTTCCGAATTCACGCGGTTGGGCCGGTGAGGAAAAGAAATTCATTTGGTCAGGTTTTCCACTGTACTTTGAGAAAGGGGCTGGAAAAATGATCCTCAGCAGGTTTCTGGTTTAACCCTCCCGCCGGTTTAAAATGAGACAAAAAATAAACAAAGGTTCAATGGATGAATTGATTGAAAACGTTTTATTGAAAAATAGTCCGAAAAATTCAAGGTGAAAAGGGTTTCTGGAGAGGGGAGCGCCGAAAGAATTAAATGATGTCGTTGACGATGCCCGGCAGTCCAATCCGGGCGAGCTCGGATTTGACCCGGTAATATTCCTGGGCCGCAGGGGAAGGGGCGCCGCCCGGAACCGGTTCCTGGCTGTTCATGACGATCCGGGCTTGTTCGGCCATGCCGGAGAGGAGGGCCAGTTTTCGCTCGAAATCCTGTATCCGTTGCTGGGTCTGGATGACGCTTTGTGGCAAGGCGGAGGATTGAGAGGCGGGTTTTCCAGAAAGCGAAAGTTGGTCGATCAAATTCAAAAAAGCCGAAGACGCAGGATAGGGCAAAGCCGGACGATTCGCGGTACCGGACGGAACCGGAGCGGATAGGGTAGGAGCGCTGGAAACCGGTGTCATGGGTTTTCCCTCAAATGAAGG
>JAICXI010000068.1 GCA_025980505.1 bacterium
CCCACGCCGACGCCCACCAACACGCCCACCCTCACCTTCACCAAAACCCCCACCAACAGCCCCACGGCCACCGCCACGGCCACGAATAGTTTCACCTCCACGCCCACACCGACCCCCACCCACAGTCCCACTCCCACTTTCACCAAGACCCCCACGCCGACGGCCACGAACACGTCCACCGTGACGCCGACGCCTACCAATACCGAGGTCATTACCCCCACTTTCACCAACACGCCCACCAACACGGCCACCCCGACCCCCACTTCCACCTACACCAACACCGCCACCCGCACGCCCACCCCGACGCCCACCAACAGCTTCACCTTGACTCCCACGCCGACACCCACGAATACGCCCACCGATACCTTCACCAAGACCCCGACCCCTTCCCCCACCGATTCGTTCACGGCCACCAATACCCGCACGCCCAGCCCCACTCCCACGGATACGGCCACCCCCACGGACACCCAAACCCCCGTTCCCTCGGCCCCGCCCACCCACACCCCGACTCCCACGGCCACGCGCACGCCCAGTCCGCCTCCGACGGATACTTTTACGCCCACCGCCACCTTCACGCCCACTTCCACTTTCACCGATACCCCCACCCGCACGTCCACGCCGACGGCCACCGATACTTTCACCCCCACCCCCACTTGGACCCCCACCTTTACGCCAACCCCCACCCCGGCGGTCACGGTGACCCTGGCCAAAAGGGTCTCCAAAACCGCGGCCCAATCGGGCGATACCCTGACTTATTTCCTGTCCCTGACCGTGGCCGGCGGCCCTGCGTCCGGTGTGGTGGTGACGGACAACCTGCCGGTGGATATGACCTTCTCAGGCATCGTCTTCCTTCCGGCCGGTTCGGCGGTGACGTCCTTGAGCGGGGCCGCCACGGTCCTGACCTGGACCCTGCCCCCTTCCGTTCCGCCGGGAAACTACCAAGCCGCCTTCCTGATGACCCTGGATGATTTCGTGGCGGGAGGGATGGCGGTCACCAATTGCGCCGACTTGGAGTATCCGCTTGAAAGCGCGCCCCAAAGGGCCTGCGCGGCCTTGACGGTGGTGGGGCAGTACCTGGTGAAGATCGGGGTGTACAACGAAGCGGGTGAAATCGTGAAGGAAATCTACGCGGCCCGGTTGTCCCAACCGCTGGATAACGTCCGTCTGGAACCGGACAACCGGATCACCCGGCTTCGGGGGGAAGGCGGCGCGGTGACGGTTTATTACGGGTCCATCCCCATCGCCTCGTGGGACGGGACCGACGCCGGCGGCAACGCCGTCTCCAACGGCGTTTATTACATCAAGGTGGACAATGTGGACGCCTCAGGGGTGGTGCGCAGCACGACGCAGCAGGCGGTGGTGAACCGGTCCTTCTACAAGACCACCGTCTTGATCTACAACGAAGCCGGGGAGGTGGTCCGGCACCTGTACGCCACCGTGGACGATCCGGGGGAGCCGGAGGTCTTGGGCGTCCAATTGTCGAGCCACTTGATCGCGCCCAGCAACGACCCCTCCTCGGGAACGCCTTCCCGGCTGCAAATCGTCCTGAGCACGGGCACCACGATCCTATGGGACGGCAAGAACGACGGCGGGAGCTTCGTGCAAAGCGGCCAGTACCTCATTGAAGTGCACTCCCAGGACGGGAAGGGAGGGGAGACGGTGGTGACCCGCCAGGTCTCGGTGGAGGGCCGCGATGCGCAGGAAGGGGCGGGAAGGGTGACGGCCCGGCCGAACCTCCTGGGAAGGGGGGACGTGGGGACCTGGATCAAGACCGATTCGGCCATGAACCTGACCCTCTCCCTGTCGCTTTATACCCTGGCGGGGGAGAAGGCGGGATCCGCCGCGGGGGATCCGGGCGTCAACCGGGTGTGGCTGGACGCCTCGGGCCTGGCCAGCGGCCTTTACCTGGCCGTGGTGGAGGAACGGGACGCGGCGGGCGGGTTCGTCAGCCGGCAGACCGTCAAAGTCGTCGTCGTGCACTGAAATGGGTCCGCCTCGGAACCGCTGGAAACGCCGGCCCCCCTCCCTTTTCGCCTCCTCCGCCCTATCCCCTTTACTAAAATTTTAATAAAATCGCCTGGAGGCCAAACCGCGCCGCCGGAGGGCGGGGCGCGGGTCCATTTTTTCCGAAGGAGTTTCCATGCCATCCCACCCCACCATCAAGGACGTGGCCCGAAAGGCCGGGGTTTCCATCACCACCGTCTCCTTCGTCATGAACAACCGCGCTGACATGGTCATCAGCGAAGCCGTCAAGAAACGCGTCTTGAAGGCCGCCCGGGAAATGGACTACCACCCCAGCGCTCTTGCCGCGGGCCTGGCGGGGAAGCGCACCCGGAACCTGGGCATGGTCTTCTACCAGGAAGACCACATCATCTCCAACCAGTTTTATTCCTTCGTCATCGAGGGCGTCGTCCGGGAAACCATGGAAAGGGGATTCAACCTTTACTTTTCCTACCTGCAGTCCGCCTACGGGGGCTACCAAAGCCTGCCCAAGATCATCCGCGAGAAGAACGTGGACGGCGTGCTGTTGATCGGCCGGTCGGAAAAGCGCATGGTGGGGGACATCCGGGAACGCAAGATCCCCGTGGTGGCCGTGGACAACTTCCCCGTCTTGAAGGACGTGGACACGATCCAGGTGGACAACCGCCGGGGCGGACTGGTTGCCACCGAGCACCTGATCCTGTTGGGCCACAAGCAAATCGGCCTCTTGACCACCGGGCCCGGGCGGCCCAGCATCGAGGGGCGGGAGGAGGGCTGGAAGGCCGCCCACTCCAGGCACGGCCTGTCGACGGCCAACAACTTGTTCCGCAGCGAAAGCCTCACCTTTTACGGCGGTTACGAGACGACCAAGGAAATCCTGAGGAAGTCGAGGAAGGTGACGGCCCTTTTTTGCGTGAACGACGAAATGGCGGCCGGCGCCCTGCGGGCCGCCCGGGAAATGGGGCGGGACGTGCCGAAGGACCTGAGCGTGGTGGGGTTTGACGGCATCACCATGACCCATTACACCGACCCGCCCCTGACCACGGTCAGCGTGGCCAAGGAGCACATGGGAAAGCTGGCGGTTTTCCGCCTGCTGGAATTGGTGGAAAAAAAGGACTCGGCGGTCCAACGCCTGGAAGCGCCGGTGGAACTCCTCGTCCGGAATTCCACGGCCAAGCCTTCGTGATTTTCGGTGGCGCTCCAGTTTGAAAGAGGGGGCGCAAACCCCGCAGAACCGAACTTTGGCGGAGAAATTCCTCTTTTCCCTCCCCTTTGAAAAGGAAACTATCGACTTAAGTTCCTGTGCTGTTTCAGGACGATGGATTCCGTTAGTCGCCATTGCGAGCCTCGAAATCCGAAGCGAAGCAACCTCAGTTCATGGGTGGTTTGGGTTTGGGATGGGACGGCATTTTAAACTGGGGTTGCTTCGTCGTGAACGCCCACCTATTCGGCGGGCACTCCTCGCGATGACAAAGGGGAACGAGGACGCGGGGGGGTAACCGTTGTGGAATCCAACAAAAAGGCTAACGCCCTTTTTTCTCTTTTATACTGGTTCTCATTTCAAATTTTAATAACGGGAACAGCATAGTGCTTTAGCACAGAGGGGGAGATGTCGTGCGACCCGCGAATCTTCCAAATTCAATTCAAGATGCGCTTTGCGGATGCCATGCAATTTTTGTCTTTTCCCTCTGTTCTTGGTGCCCTTGGCGGTTCCAATACCCGTTTTCGGGATTTGAAGGCGTTGATTTGGCCCGGCGGATTGGGTTTAATGCTTCCGTGAAACCGACTTTTCGCCTTCCCTTGATTTCCCTTCCCGGGTTCCGGCCCGGAAAAGCTTCCTTGAACCATGAAAATCCTGATCGTCGAGGATGAAGCCGAAACTTCCGCATATCTGGCCAAAGGCCTGGCGGCAATATCGTGGGTTATTCCGGAAGCGTTGAAGGGGGAGTCCGATTGGCGAAGCAGGGTGGCTTTGACCGGCTGATCCTGGATGTGATGTGTCCGGCAAGGACGGGTGGTCCGTCCTTGTGGACCTGCGCCGGCTGGATGCCAAGTTTCCCATTCTTTTGCTGACGGCCCGGGACGCGGTGGAGGACCGGGTCAAGGGGTTGGAGTCCGGGGTGAAGCGTCTAAAACCCCATGCTGGTAAGACTTTAAATCCAAGAGGAGGAAGGCATGAACAAGGTCGCTGCGTTTTTGCTGGTGGTGGTTTTGGCGAGCCTACTGGGTGCGGCCCGCGCGGAGGAGGCGGGGAAGGGCGGTTATAAAATCATCAAGAAAGTCCATCTGGACCGCGACGGGGGATGGGACTTCCTCACGCTGGACAACCCAAGCCGGCGCCTCTACGTAACCCACGCGGACAGCGTCCTGGTTTTGAATGCCGACACCTTGAAACCGGTGGGAACCATCCCGGGCGTCAAGCGTCCCCACGGGGTCCTTTTGCTGCCGGAACTTGGGAAGGGCTATATCTCCAGCGGCGATCCCGGGAGCATCGTGGTTTTTGACTTGAAGACCCTCAAGAAACTCGCCGAAATCCCCTCCCGCAAGGACACGGATGTCATCCTTTACGACAAGCCTTCCGGGCGGATTTTCACCTTCAACGGGGACAGCCGCGACGCGACGGTCGTCGATCCGGCCACCGACAAGGTGGTGAAGTTCCTGGACCTGGGTGGGGCTCCCGAGTTCGCCGTTTCCGACGGGCAGGGACACCTCTTTGACAACCTGGAGGATAAGAACCGGGTCTTGAGGATCAATTCCAAAACCCTCAAGATCGAAAGGAATTGGGAACTGAAGCCGGGGGAATCCCCCTCCGGCATGGCGATGGACACGAAGCACCACCGTCTCTTCATTGGGTGCCGCAATAGGATGCTGGTGGTGATGAACGCCGTCAACGGAAAGGTGGTCCAAACGCTGCCCATCGGGGGACAGGTCGACGCTACGGCCTTCGATCCCGATTCGGCAACGGTCTTTAATTCCTGCGGGGATGGGACCCTTTCGGTTGTTCGCGAGGATTTCCCCAATCAATACCACGTCGTGGAGGACGCCGTGGCCGAGCCGGGAGCCCGGACCATGGCCTTCGACCCCAAAACGGGATTCGTCTTTTCAGCTACGGCCAAGACCGAAGCTCCGCCCGCGCCTCCGAACGAGACTCCGAAGCCGCGCCGCAGGATCGTCCCGGGAACGCTTGAAGTTTTGGTAATCGGGAGGTAACATCCGGGGCATTAAAACCAGAAAAGAGGGAAAAAGATGAAAAACAAAACCAACCAGGAAGGGTTCGCCAAAGTTCCGGAAGTCATCCTCCTTTTTTGGATCATTAAGATCGCCGCCACCACTTTGGGGGAAACCGGCGGGGACGCCGTTTCAATGTCGATGAATCTGGGCTACCTTGTTGGGACGGCGATCTTCGCGGTGATTTTCATAGCGGCCGTAACCGTCCAGATCAGGGCTCCCCGATTCCATCCGGTCATCTACTGGGTGACCATCGTCGCCACCACCACCGTTGGAACCACCCTGGCCGATTTCGCCGACCGTTCCCTGGGGATCGGCTACCCGGGGGGAAGTTCAATCCTCTTTTGCCTGCTCCTGTGCTCCCTGGCCCTCTGGCATTTTACGATGGGTTCGGTATCCGTCAACACGGTGGGCGACCCCAAGACCGAGGTCTTCTATTGGGTCACCATCATGTTCTCCCAGACGCTCGGCACTGCCCTGGGGGATTGGACCGCCGACACGGAAGGCCTGGGTTATCTGGGAGGGGCCACCGTTTTCGTGATACTCCTGGCGGTGGTGGCGGGGCTTTATTACTCGACAAAGATTTCCCGGACTTTCCTTTTTTGGGCGGCTTTCATCCTCACCCGGCCCTTGGGTGCGGTTCTGGGTGATTTCCTGGACAAACCCCTGGACCATGGGGGGCTGGCCTTGAGCCGGTATTCCGCCACCGGGGTCTTGCTGGCCTTCATCCTGGCCTGTATCCTTTTCTTTCCCCATCGGGCCGCCCGAAAAAGCCATTAAAACCCATGGCCACCGGGCCTTCCGCGGCCGGCCCTCCGTGAGCCCCTGAAGGCGCGGCGGGGACCTTTTTAAAACAACCCGCGAGCCGTGCCGGCAACATCCTCCGCCGGGGCCTTTGGCCTTTGACTCCGGCCGGCGCTTCCTGCGGCGGCGGGGTTGGGGGCGGATTTATACGGCACGAACGGCTTGATTCATCGGCGGTCGGCTAGAATAATGCTCTGGGTTTCACTTCCCTAAGGTCTCAAGATTGGATGAGGTAAAGATGGACACAGCTTCGGTCGTATCAAGTTACCGGCGTTACGCGAAGGTTTATGTTTTCGGCCTGAATCCCGGCCGCCGCCAGGCCGTCCAACGGATGGACCTGAAAAGCGGGCAGCGGGTCCTGGAAATCGGCGTTGGAACGGGATTGTCCCTGCCGCTTTACCCGCCGGAGGTCGAGATCACGGGTGTGGACTTGACCGCGGAAATGCTGGAGCAGGCGCAAAGGCGCGTGGACCTTTTGGGGCTGAACAACGTCCAACTGCATTTGATGGACGCCCAAAAACTGGAATTCCCGGACAACTCCTTCGACAAGACCGTGGCCATGTTCGTGGCCTCGGTCACGCCGGACCCGGTGGCCATGATCCGGGAGATGAAAAGGGTGACCCGCCCCGGCGGGGGCATCTACATCCTGAACCACTTCAGCCGGAAAGGCTCCTTTTTGAGCCTCGCGGAAAAGGCTTTGAGCCCCCTGTCCCACCTTTTGGGCTTCGAGCCGCTCTTTTACCTGGACGAGTTCCTGGAACGGGCCGGGATGGGCGGGGCGGAGGACATTCCCATCCGGCCTTTCGGTTACTGGCGCCTGCTTTGCCTCCAAAAGAAAGGCGGCCGTCCGGATCCCAACCCTCCGCGCCGCGGCGGTCGATAGGGGTCCGGTTTGGTTTTCAGCCGGGTTTGAAATCGATACCGGCTTTGGATCGCGGCGTTTAAAACGGGTCCGGCTCATCTTTGGGAGAGTCTTCCATGGCAGGGGGAACTTTGCGCAGCGTGTTTTCGAGCCGCACCTCTTGGGGAAGCGGCGTCCCGGCCCGCCTCTTCAAACGATTCTTGCCTCTTTTTTCCCTGTTTTGGCCCGGCCCGCCAGGCCTTGAGGCCGCTTCCGCTTTTCCCAACCCGAAGCCGGCCGCCCCCACCCCTTTCTTGGAGGCGGGCATGCGCTCCGCGCGCAACGTCCTGGTGGTCCGCCTTGTGAAGCGCTATCCCCGGGACGAAAGATTGTCTTATCGGGGCCGCAAGGGTTCCTATGCCACCGCGGGCTTGGAGGTGGAAGTCAAGGCGGTTTTGATCGGGGCCGCGATGACGGGCGACCGATTCCAGGTGGTTTACCTCAAGGCCGTGGAAAGCAAGGATCACGGGTTCCGGCCGGGACGGGATTACCTGCTGGTCCTCAAGGAAAACACGCCGGATTTCCTGGACGTCACGCCTTGGGAGCAAGTTGACGGCGCCTACGCCATCCAAGGCGGTTATTTACCCAAGGCCCCCCTGCTGGATTTGGTCTCGGCCTTTTGGGTGGGCCCCATGGGGGGGAAGGCTGGCCGGTCGGATTTGAACCGGTCCGTCCAAAACCGGCTTGAGGCGATCCGGTTGGAGATTCGAAACAACCCGGCGGTGGAGGCCCCGAAATAAGGCTCCGGAAAAG
>JAICXI010000215.1 GCA_025980505.1 bacterium
CTTGTCGATCACCCTTTTCCGGGAGGAACGGCCCAGCTTTTATTGGGTTAACATCGGCGTGCCGGATGTTTTTTTCAAAGGCGTCCAGCGGCTTTTCGCCCCCCCCAATCCCACCGTTTATTCCGTGCGGGGCATCGAATATGGAGTCCAGGCCAGCGGTTGGCTGGGCGACCAGCTGCAAATCAGGGCCACCTTTCCATTTGAAGCCAATGCCTTGGTCGAGGCCGGCGGGAATACCCGCAATGTGGCGAAGTTCGGGGACGTCGAAGTGGCCGCCACTTACCTTTTGACCGGCGTAAGGGAAAAGGGTAATTTCGTTGCCTTGGACGGTTGGTACCGGTTTTCAACCGGCACCAACCCCTTCAGCCTCGCCTCCCCGCTCTTATCGACCGGGAAAGGCGCCCCCCAAGAAGCCTTGGGCCTCCTCCTGGGACAAGAAGTGGGTGGATTTTCCTTTTATGAGAGCTTACACTATGAAACGACCCAGCCCCTCCAGTTGGATGCCTCCAATCCCATTCTCGGCCCGGGTACCTTTCAGTGGCCGGATAATGTTTACGCCGTAGGACGGGTGGAGTACCTGGCTTTTCACCGGGCCCAACGTTCCGTGAGCTTATTTTACGAACTGCGGTTGAAGATGAGCGGCTTGATGGAATTCAACCACCGGGTCCTCACTTATGGCCAAGGTTTGACGACCGATCAACTTTTTTTCTCGACGGGCGGCATCCGGGTGCGCGTGGATAGGGATTTTTCAGCCGAGGGAAAAGTTTCCTACTTGCCTTACCAGTTTCCATTTTCGGCTGTGGGCCCGGACACGGGGTTCCTTTTTTCACTGTCGCTTATTTTCAGGCCGATCTAACCCTATGGAATAAGGAGCGGTTATGCCAGAAGCCAATATGTTCGTCGAAAAAAGGGTGCATCCGCGGATCTCGGTGAAAATACCCGTCAAATACCGCTTGATCGAGGACCAGAAGGAACTGGAAACGGTCTTTGAAAGGAAAAAGAAGGAACAGACCACCCGGACGATGGACGTCAGCCTCGGCGGACTTTATATCGTGGCCGAACAGCTTTTGAATATCGGCAGTATTTTGCGATTGGACATTTCATTGCCCGGCAGCGCCTCCTTGATCTCCGCTTTCGACGAAGTGGTTTGGTCCAATGAGACGGGTGGAGGCCTTCACTTCCTGGCGATGAAAGAGGACGATGTTGAAGCCCTGAAAACCTACCTTTCCCAAGTCTCCAACGGTAAATGACCCCCCCATGAAAGTTAAAATCCGCGACCTGTTCTTCCCGGGATGGTGGAAAACGGTTCTCGCCGGAGGGGGGACGGTCCTGGGCCTTTCCTTTTGCGGCCGGCTTTGGGAGGCGGTATTGGGCGCCGCCGCGGCATGGGCGGGGTTCGCCCTCCTTTTCCTCCTGGCCCGCCGCCGGGCCCTCCTTTATCTCCGGAATCTCCGGGAACGGTTTCCGGAGTCCGCCGATTGCCGGGAAGCCTTGCAATTCGGTGAGGGAACGGAAAAACCCATGGAGTTCGTCCTCGAAAGGACCGCCCAAATGCTGGCGGCGCCCCGCACCCCGGCCGACCCCGCTTTGTCCGAAGGGGACTCCTTCCGGAAGGGGGTCCGGGACGAACTCGAAAGCTTGATGACGGAACAGGAAAAGTTGGTCCATTCCTTCCACGCCTTCAAGGATCTCATCCACGATTGGTCCTCGACGATCGAGAAAGCGGGCCGCATCAACAAGTCCCTGCTGCAATTAAACGAATTGATCGTCAACGACAGCAAGAAAGTGGCGATGGACACGGATGAGGCGGCGAAATCGGCGACGGAGGGAATCAAATCGGTCGGGAAGGAAATCAAGGCCATGACCGAAATCAAGGCCACGATCGGTTCGTCCGCGGAAGTCATCCAGCAACTCAGCCTGGCCTCCGAGCAAATCGGGGATTTTTTGGCCACCATCACCACCATCGCCCGGAAAACCAACCTGCTGGCCCTGAACGCCGGCATTGAGGCCGCCCGCGCGGGGGAGCACGGGCAAGGGTTCGCGGTGGTCGCCAGCGAGATCAAGACCCTGGCCGAAGCCTCTTCCAAGGCTTCCGGCGACGTCAAACACCTGGTGGACGACATCCGCTCCAAAACTTCCAGCGCGATCTCCCTGATCAGCACCACCGGAAAGATCGAGGAAAATGTCAACGTTGTCTACAACGCGGGCGACGTTTTCATGAACATCGTGAAATCGGTCCGTAAAGCGGGGAGCCTTTTAGGGGAAATCTCCCAGGCCTTGGACGATCAACGTAACGACAACGAATTGCTGCTCCAACTGATCAACCGGATCTACCAGGCGGGAGATCAAGTGAAAAACCGGTTTGAGGTGGTGGAGGAAAGCCTGCGCCAGATGCAAAAGTTCTCTCAAAAGGTGAAAACCTCGGTGGCGGACACCAAGGTCCCGCAGCCATCCCTGGAAGGGGTGGACAAGAAACGTTAAACCCTCCTGAAACCCGTCCTGAACGAAAAAAGCAAAGACATTTGTGGAGCGGGCCGGACTTGGGGAGCCTTTCCCTTTGTCGTCGACCAATCCAAATATCCGCGATTTGGATCGTCCAACCGGGAATTATACGGTTCTCCACGTCTTTCCGGGAATGACCGGCGTCCTATTTCCCCTGGGGGATTCCCGCGCTCCCCGCAGTGGTCTTTCCGTAAAAGTTGACAGGCATTGTTCCCCTAGGTAAAGTAACAACGCTTTGCCCCTTTTTGCCCATGGTTACACGACCTTAACTTTTGTCAGAGGTTTTAAATGATCGTTTGCCCTGCTTGCCACGCTGAAAACCCGGATGGGACGAAAATTTGCGTCAAGTGTGGAACCGAGCTTCCCAAGGCCCCGGCCGGCGCAGCCGTCAAGGCCAAGACTCAAGAGGCCAATCGGAAAAAGTTCGGCATAACGGACATGGGACGGGATTTGGTGGATGCCCTGTGGCTGCTTTTCATCCTTTTGCTGGTGGGGCTCTTCTTTTTCGGCGAAGCCACCCAATGGACCTTCCGGTTCGCCGAGACGGAGGAAGCGAAAATCGTCCAGCCCTCGGTCACCCGGGTTCCGGTCCGCCACCCCCGGCATGCGTCCCGCCGCATCGCGCCGAAAAAAGAGAAGGCCACCCTGGTGGAGGCGCCGCCTCCCGCCAACCTGGAAAAACCCCCGGTGGAATTGGGATCGCCGGACCTTTTTTACCAAAAGGCCCGGAAACAGTACGATTCCCGGCACTACCAAACTTCGTTCGACTATTTGAAGAAGGCGCTGGAACTGGACCCGACCTATGCCAAGGCTTATTTCGGCCTTGGTTATCTTTATTCCAGGTTCAGCATGCAGGACGCGGCCGTGCGGATGTATGAAATGTCGCTTCGGTTCGATCCCAACCACGTGGATTCCATCAACAACCTGGCCATGATGTATTACCATGCGGGAAACTACGACGATGCCCAAGCGCTTTTCCAAAAGGCGGTGTCCTTGGACGGCCAGAATGCCGATTTCGAATACAACTTGGGCAGCGTTTATTTGGATGAAAACCGTCCCGATGACGCCTTGGAGGCTTTCCAGAAGGCTTCGGCCTTGCGGCCGGACGATGCGGCTATTTATAACGACATGGCCTTAACCTACGAGAAGCTCGGCAAGAAGCAGGACGCCGAGGATGCATGGCAAAAGGTCCAGAAATTCTCGAGCGACCCCACCATGCTCCAACAGGCCAAAACCCACCTGGATTTTTTAAACAGCCAAGGTTGACAGTCCCGCCCTCCAAAGGTTGGGGGGGAGTGGAAAAGCCCGGTGCGGTGAGGTCCGACGGTTTATTGGGGCTGGCTTTTGATCTTGGCGTAAAGCTTGAAGAGTTCCCGGAAGGCCCGCAAGATGACCGACAAGTTGGCGCCGGTTTGGGTCCCCGCCACCCTCGGATAATGGGTCACCCCCACCTCCACAAACTTAAAGCCGGCCTTGTTGGCCCGGGCCAAAAGCTCGGTGGATACCATGGCCCCACCCGCGGTTAATTCCACCTTATCGACCACCTTGCGCTTGAACATCTTGAAGGCGCAGTCCACGTCGCGGACCTTGAAACCGAACAAAACCTTGACGAGGGAACCCCAGAGGTAGGCGTTCAATTTACGGTGCCAGGGGTCCCGCCGGTTTTTCCGGTAGCCCAGGATCAAATCCCCCTCGTCCAATTTATCGATCAGCAGGGTCAGTTCCCTTAAGTCGAACTGAAGGTCGCCGTCGGTGAAAAAAACGAGGTCGTACTGCGCGGCCTTGTAGCCGGAGATGACCGCCCCCCCGTAGCCCTTGTTCTTGTCGTGGTGACTGGGTCCCGGCCGACGGCGTCGGCGGTGGCGTGGCCGAACATCC
>JAICXI010000281.1 GCA_025980505.1 bacterium
CTGAACTCAATCACGGTTCCGATGGGCCGAAAAGAGGCGGATTTGGCATAGCGGAGGTACCCCGTCAGGAAAGGGCCGTTCGGAAAGGCGCAGTAAATGGGATGGGCATGGGCGGGGGGGTAAGCCAATTGCTTCCAATCATTTTGGGTCAAAAACGAGGTAAGCGCCAAACGGAGGTCGTCCCGCCGGTGTTCCACCCGGGTCAAATAAAGCAGCGAAAAGTAATCGTAATCGGATTCGGCGAAATAAAACGCGCCCCGGTCCATGGATTTCAGCGACTCCATGCCGTATCCATGGTAGAGGAATTCCCTCTTTTGGTCGTTCAAGGACAGGTGCTTTAAAAAAGTAAGCAGAGGCAAAGCCGCCGTGATCAAAAGGCAGGCGGTAAGTTTCAAGGCCGCCTTTCGGTTCAAAGAGCCCCGCTCCAAGAAGAACAGGGTTTCTCCGGCGCCGTAACCACCCAATAGTCCCAAGGCCCAGTTCACTCCCAGGAGATGATCATCCAAATGCCAGAACTCAATGGGGTTGACCCGGAGGTAAAGAAGGTTCGCGCTGATCGTGGTAAGTAGGAAGGCCAGCAAAAAAAGCAGGAATTTCTTTTGTCCGCGGCGCGCAAGGAAAAGGACCCCGACTACCGCGAGGCATAAAAAGAAGTCCGAAAACCCGTCCAGCAAATTGTCCGAGAGGTAGAGGGCTTTGGCGGCCAGGCCGGAGAACTCGGCGGCCGGCGCCGAAGCCAGGGTCTCAACGCGGGCGTAATCGGCCCGGAGGAGGGCTCCGGTAAAGCGCCCGAAAACGGAAGGGTCTTCGAAGTTCAGGAAAGGATGAAGGTGGGCCCTCAGTGGAAGATAGAGATAGGCGCTTAAAACCGACAGTGAAAAGGAAAATGCCTGTACCGCGGTTTTGAAATCGGGAATTCGGAATGGGGAAGGCTTCCGCTGGTAAAAGAAGGCGAAAGCCAGGACCGCCAACGGCGGGACAAGGAGCGCCTGGGTGGGCCAATGGTTGAGAAGGCCCGCCGCAAACAAAAAAACCGGGAAGAAAAAGCGTTTCGGGGTTCGTCCTTCCTTGGAGGCCCCCCCAAGTGACTGAAGGAAGAACAGGAAGGCCAGCTCGAGGACCATTTGAAAGACATAGATGCCGCCCTTGGCGGCCAGGGAAGCGCTCCAATAATTTTTGGAAAAGGCAAAGGACAAGGCTCCGATCAAACAAGCGGTCCGGAAGGCGAGGCCGCTTGAGGAGGCGTTTTTCCCCGGGCGGCTTTTGAACATGAGCCGCAGGTTGGCCGCCAACAGGCAGGCCCCGCCCGCCCCCAACAACGCGGAGAAAAGGTTCAAGGTCAGGGCGGGATTCCCGATGGGATTGAGGGAGAAAAGGCGGCCTAAAAGGGTGAACAAAGGATAACCGGGCGGGTGGGAAACGCCCAAGGTGATGCAGGCGGTGATGGTTTCGGGGGAATCATTCCGGAAAAGGGACGGGTTTAAGGTCAGGAGGTAGGCGCCGGAAGAAACCAGGAAAATAAGCGGGTAAAACCAAAAGGGAAAATCGTCGATGGAAGGGGGAGGTGGGCTTTTGGTTTGTGGGGTCAACCGCGATCGCCTTTGGGGAAGAGGTGGGGTTTCGATAGGCTGGAACTCCGCCGTAAGTTGGGGCTCCAGCGCCCCTTCGAATCAACTCTTCTGGAAGAGGCGGGGTTTTTACGCCTCGCGTTCAAAGGTTGATTTAAAATGTCGTCGTTGAATTTTAGAGCATGGGTGGTGGGAATTTAAAATGAAAAAGCCTCGACCTAAGAAAATAAGGGGCGTTTGGGCCATCAAACCCCAGAGCCGCGTCCGGCCCTCCACCAAACGCCAGGTCATGGAAAAGATCCGCAAAAGGGAAGTGCGGAAGGACCGGGATTGGTAAAGGGCCCCCGGGGAGGGTTTTGGATTTTCCTTGGAAATCAGGTGGAAATCTGACAAAGATCATATTTCCACGGGTAGGGTGGATTCAACAATAGGAACTGGTTCGGTTCCGACCTTGGAAAGCTTGAGGCTGGGCTTCAAGAACGGCGAAAAAGGCGGCAATCGAATTGTTTTTTAAAGGGGAAACCCTTATATTTACGATGAATTGAATCGTTTTGTGCGTTGAGCGGATCACGCACCAAGGGGAGAAAACATGAAAGTTGTCAATGAAGTTGCGTGGATGATCGGTGGCCCCCAGGGGACGGGGGTGGATTCTTCGGCCAATCTTTTTTCCCAAGCCTGTGCTACGGCCGGCTTGTGGATCTTCGGGAAACGTGAATACCATTCCAACATTAAAGGGAAGCACAGTTACTTCCAGGTTCGGGTATCGGACAAGCCGATCCACAGCCACGTGGACGAGGTCCATATCCTGGCCACCTTCGAGGATTCAACGGCCCGCCTCCACGCCCACGAAGTGGTGAAGGGCGGGGCGCTCATTTACGATCCCACGAAAATCACCTTGGACGATCTCAACTTAAAATCGGGCGTTATTACCCTTCCTATTGATTTCAACATGGTCCTTCGCCACGTGGCCGAGGTTACGGGCGAGGAATACGCCAAGCTGGCCATCATCAAGAATACCATCGCCGTGGCGGCCTCCCTGGCGCTGCTACGCATGGACATGTCCCTCATGGAGGCCACGCTGACCCGCATCTACGCGGGGAAGAAGGCGAAATTCATTCCGCTCAACATGGCCGCAGTGAAGAAGGCTTACGAGGCCGTGGACGCCTTGCCGGACGAAATGCATGACCAGTTCCCTTACCACTTGGAGCCCAAGAAGAACACGCCCAAGCGCCTCCTGATCAACGGCGCGCAAGCCAACTCGATGGGAAAATTAAAGGCGGGTTGCCGTTACCAGACCTATTACCCGATCAGCCCGGCCACGGACGAAAGCAACTACTTGGAAAGTCATCCCGAGTACGGCATCGCGGTGGTGCAGTGCGAGGACGAGATCGCGGCCATCGACATGGCCCTGGGCGCGGCCACGACGGGCGTGAGGGCTTCCACGGCCACCTCGGGCCCGGGTTTTTGCCTCATGACGGAGGGTATGGGTTGGGGCGGCATGAACGAAGTCCCCATCGTGGTGTTCGACTACCAACGCGGCGGCCCCTCCACGGGACTCCCCACCCGGCACGAACAAGGCGATTTGATGTTCGCGGCCTACAGCGGCCACGGCGAGTATCCCCGACTGGTGATGTCGCCCGCGACCATCGAGGACCATTTCCAATTGGCCTTCGAGTCTTTCAACTATGCGGACGAGTTCCAAACCCCGGTGGTCATTTTGAACGACAAGTTCCTCACCCACAGCCTGCAGACGGTCCCGCCCTTCAAGGAGGACCACCTGGTTATCGACCGGGGACGGTTGGCCACGCCCCAGGAACTGGAGGTGGCCATCGCCGACGGCAAGGGTTTCCCCCGGTTCCGGCCCGACCCCAAGACGGGCATTTCGGCCCGGCCCTATCCCGGCCAGGAAGGCAGTCCTTATTGGATGACGGGGGACGAGCACGACGATTACGGCCATATTACGGAGAACCCGGAGACCCGGAAGAAGATGCACGAAAAACGCATGGGCAAGTACAAACTCATGCTGGAGCAGATCCCTGAGGACCGGCAGTTCAGCCTCACGGGCGATGTGGATGCGGCAGTCACCTTGGTTTGTTGGGGGACGACCTACGGGGTCGTGGCCGAC
>JAICXI010000499.1 GCA_025980505.1 bacterium
AAGGTCTTGCCCAAAAAGGGCTGTTCGCCCGAGGGCTCATCTTCCTTCAGGCGCTTGAGGTTCACCCCCCCCTTCTCCAGCTTCTTGAGGACCTTGAGGTTGGCGGAGTTGGCGAAGAAGGCCGCGATGGAGCGGGACACGATGGGCCCGATGCCGTCGATGGCCGAAAGTTCCCCTTCGGAGGCCCCGCCCACGGCCCAGGCGTCCTGGTACCGGGAAGCCAGGATTTCGGCCACGTGCACGCCCACGTGCCGCACCCCCAGGGCGAACAAAAGCCGGCCCAGGGTCCGCCGGCGGCTTTCCTCGATCTGGCCGATGAGGTTTTGCGCGGACTTTTCCGCCTTGCGTTCCAACTCGGCCACGTCCGCGCGCTTCAAGGCATAGAGGTCGGCGTAGTCCCGGATGAGTTTTTCGGATAGCAGCTGCTTGACCACGGCCGGGCCCGCTCCCCGGATGTCCATGGCGTCCCGGCTGCAGAAATGCCGGATGCGCCGCTCCACTTGGGCCGGGCAGGCCGCGTTCTCGCAGCGCCAGGCCGCCTCGCCCTCTTCCCTTTCCAGCCCGGACCCGCAAACGGGGCACTGGGAGGGCATCTGGAAGGGCCTTTCCTTGCCCTTGCGCTTTTCCGGGAAGGACTGCAGCACCTTGGGGATCACCAGCCCGCCCTTTTCCACCAGCACCCGGTCGCCCACCCGCAGGTCCTTGCGCCGGATCTCGTCCTCGTTGTGCAGCGTGGCGCGGCCCACCGTGGTGCCTTCCAGCAGGACCGGTTCCAGTTCGGCCACCGGCGTGAGGACGCCCGTGCGGCCTACCTGCAGCGAGATGGCCTTCAGCGTGGTTTCCGCCCTTTGGGCCGGGAACTTGTAGGCGATGGCCCACCGCGGGATCTTGGAAGTGGCGCCCAGCTTTTCCCGCTGGTCGAACCGGTTGATCTTCAGCACCACTCCGTCGCAGTCGAAGCCGATGCGGTCCCGCTTGGCCTGGTATTCCTGGCAGTAGGCGTGGACCTCGTCGATGGTCTGGGCCGCCCGGAAATGGGCATCCTCGGGAAAGCCCAGTTTCTTGAGCCACTGCAGGCTTTCCACCTGGGTTTGGAAGGGCAGCTTGCCTGGTGAAAAGACGTAGTAAAGGAGGATGTGCAGGGGTTTCTTGGCCGATTCCGCGGGGTCGATGGTCTTGAGCGCCCCGGCCGCGGTGTTGCGGGGGTTGGCGAAAAGCGGCAGTTCCCGGTTTTCACGGTCCTCGTTGACGGCCTCGAAATCCTCCCGCGTGAAAAAAACCTCCCCGCGGATTTCCACCCGGTCGGGAAGGCCCGGCGCCTTCAGGCGCGGCGGCAGGCCCGGGATGTTGCGCACGTTCGCCAGCACGTCGTCGCCCTTTTCCCCGTCCCCCCGGGTGACGGCGTGGACCAGGTCGCCCTTCTCGTAGACGAGTTCGATGCTGACCCCGTCGATCTTGAGCTCGCAGACGTACCCGTACTTTTCCCCGCCCAGCCCCTTTTGCACCCGCTCGTCGAATTCCCGGAGTTCCTCCAGCGAATAAGTGTTGTCCAGCGACAGCATG
>JAICXI010000414.1 GCA_025980505.1 bacterium
GGACGAGGAAGGTCACCGGCACGCTGGCGATCGCCGGTGTGATCTCCGGGATGGCCGGCCCGACGGCGTACGCCGTGGCGACCGCAGCGCACCCGCACACCGGCAGCATCCCGAGTGTCGGTCCGGTCACCACGGCCGCCGGTTTCGGTGGATCAGGTGGGCCGGGTGGCGGAAACGGGCCCCCGGGTGAAAAGCCTGAAGCCGGGCGATTGGGTGGTCACCATGGTGCGCCGTCCCTGCCCGGACCCGGCTTGCGCGCCTTGCCGGGCGGGCCGCCAGGATTTTTGCGTCACGGGCGGTTTCAAGGAACGCGGCATCAATGGCCTGCAGGGGTTCATGACCGAGACCGTGGTGGACGATGAAAAGTACATGATCCGGGTACCGGAGGACCTGCGGGACGTGGGGGTGTTGACCGAGCCCCTGACCATCGCCGAGAAATCCCTGTCCCAGGTCTGGCAAATCCAGTCCCGTCTTCCCTGGGCCTGCCGGCACGACCAGGACCCGTCCCGTAAAAGTGGGGAAGCCCTTCCGGCGGAAGCCGGCTATCCCCACCGGGCGGTGGTTTTGGGCGCCGGACCCGTGGGCCTTTTAGGGGCCATGCTTCTTTGCGCGTCGGGGTTCAAGACCTATGTTTATTCCAAGGAGCCGGAAGGAAGCCCCAAGGCGGCCCTGGTCCGGCAAATCGGCGCCCTTTACGTCTCGGGCTCCAGCGTGCCGCTCCCCGAACTCGCCCGGCAAGTGGGCAACGTGGACCTGGTTTACGAGGCGACGGGGGCTTCGGCCCTTTCCTTTGAAATGCTCAAATACCTGGGAGTGAACGGCATTTTCGTCTTCACGGGCGTGCCGGGCCGTAAGGGCCCCATCGAAGTGGATACGGACCTCCTGATGCGCGACCTGGTCCTGAAGAACCAGGTGGTTTTCGGCTCGGTCAACGCGGGGAAAGACGCCTATGGGAAGGCCGTCGAAGACCTGGCTCTTTTTAAGAAACGCTGGCCCGATGCCGTGAAGGCCCTCCTCACGGGACGGTTTGCCCCTGAAAAATACAAGGACCTGCTTTTGGGCAACCCGGGGGGTATTAAGAATATCGTCAGTTTCGAATAAAATGGAACCACGGAGCCACACGAAGCAAGTCAAAAGATGGAAGGAAAGGTAAAATCGGAGACATGGGAATCGGGTTACTTCCTCATCGCGGGCTTTAACTTGTTTTCTCCGTGTGACCCGGTGAATCCGCCTTCGGAGATTTTATGTCATTGCCCTTAAACAAGGAAACCGAGTGGCTGGAAACGGACGGCTTGGGAGGCTTCGCCTCGGGCACCACCCGGGGCCTGCGCACCCGGCGCTATCATGCCCTCCTCGTTTCCGCCACGACTCCGCCCACGGGCCGGGTGGCCCTGGTTTCCGGCCTGGAAGCTTGGCTGGAGATGGAAATGGGGAATTTTCCACTGACCTCCCAGATGTATTTTCCCGGCGTGATTTCCCCCAACGGCACGGCCGATATCGACGCCTTCGACCTGGTCCCCTGGCCCCGGTGGACCTACCGGCTGCCTTACGGGATGACGCTGGAACATGAACTTTTCATGCCCAAGGGGCGGTCCGCCGTGGCCCTTTCCTGGAAGTTGTCCGATCCCCGCGGCCAGATCAAACTGAAGGTGCGGCCCCTCTTGTCGGTCCGGGATTACCATTCCCTGCAGCATGAAAACAAGAATTTCCGCTTCGATGTCGAAGTCATGGACGACAAGAGGCTCGAGTGGGCCCCCTTCCCGTCCTTCCCCACGATCTCGGCTTACTACAACGGCCATTACCTGCACCAGCCCGACTGGTACCGCCAGTTTCTTTACGAGCGGGAAGAGGAAAGGGGACTGGATTACCTGGAAGACCTGGCCGCGCCGGGCATCTTCGAGTGGGACCTGTCCCAAAAGAAGGCCGTCCTCCTTTTCGCCTCCCACGCCCCGGGCCGGGCGCCCGAATGGTCCGGCGGCCAGTCGGAACAACTTCATGAATCCCTGCAGGCCGAGGAGGTGAAAAGGCGGAAGGCCTTCCCCGACGCTGCGGCCTTGTCGGCGGACAGTTATTTCGTGAAAAGGGGCAAGGGCGTCTCCCTGATCGCGGGCTACCCCTGGTTCACCGACTGGGGGCGCGACACCTTCGTTTCCTTGAGGGGCATGGGCATGGCCTTGGGAAGGCTGGGCGAGGCCCGCCAGATCCTGCTGGAGTGGGCCAAAGCCATCTCCCAGGGCATGGTGCCCAACCGGTTCCCCGATTCGGGCGAGGCCCCCGAGTACCACTCCGTGGACGCCTCCCTCTGGTACGTGATCGCGGTGTACGACTACCTGCGGGTCTCCCGCCAGGAAGGCGCCTTCTCGAAAAAGGACTGGAAAGAATTCCAGGAAC
>JAICXI010000427.1 GCA_025980505.1 bacterium
CGGGCGGCCGCTTCGCGTTTTTTGCGGCGCTCGCTGGGCTTTTCGTAGAATTCCCTTTTCTTCATTTCCGAGATCAGCCCCGAGTTCTGCACAACCTTCTTGAAACGCTTGAGGGCGTTTTCAATCGGTTCGTTTTCTTCCAATCGGACTTCGACCACGTGGTCACTCTCCCCTCTATGGGTGGAATAAGGCTCCCAAGGAAAACGGGGTTTTCCAGGGAGGGCGAGTTTAATCCTTTAGGGGGGCGGCGTCAAGCAAGAGGGGGGGAAGCTACATTTAGGGGAACAGGGCGGAGTCCCCACCTTATAAGGGGGGTCCGCGATGGGGAAGGCTGCCGCCGTCAACCCGGCGGCCAGGCCATGAAACGGCCTCCCAGGAGATGCAAGTGCAGGTGGTAAACGGTCTGCCCTCCATTGTCGCCGTTGTTGATGACGAGGCGGTACCCTTCCCGGAGCTTCAATTGCCGGGCGATGAGGATGGCCCGTTCCGCCAGGAGGGAGATCACATGGTCGCCGGCGGGAATGTCCTCGATGGTCTCGATGTGTTCTTTCGGGATGATGAGGACGTGGGTGGGGGCGGCCGGATGGATGTCGTAAAAGGCCAGGACTTTTTCGTCCTCAAAAACCAAATGGGACGGTATTTCCTTCTGAATGATCTTGCAAAAGACGCAATGATTGCCCATGGGAACGCTCCTCAGCGATAGAGGTAAACCGTGATGTCTTCCGGCATATAACCGCGCACTATTGTATAGTTCCCGCCGGACCAGCGCCTCACTTTTTCTTCCAGGACCCGCGGCTGGGCGTAAAAAAGCTCGGGATCATACCAGCCCGCCTCGGCGGACAGGATGTTGAAAGCCAGGCCCTTTTCAGCCAGCCCCAACCCCGCCTCCGCCATTTGCTCCATCCAAGCCCAATTATCCCTGACCTTATGGTTGAAAACGCCGTTGATAAGGACGTAATCCCATTTTCCACCGGGTGGGTCCCGGAGGATGTCCCGTTTTTCAAAAAGGGCGTCCGGGTACCGCCGCCGGGCCCCCTTTACCATCATGCCCAGGATGTCGATTCCGGTATAACGCCCTTCCCAACCCTGTGCCTTCAGGAAGCCGTAAAGGCACCCTAAGCCGCACCCCAAGTCGAGGACCCTTTGGCCCTGCAGGTCGCCGATACCGGTCAGGGCCCGAAAGCGAAGCTCCTGGTTTTGGCGGGACCGCCATCCCACTTTGTTTTCCGGAAGGTCGTACCGGATGGACCGGACAAAATAAAAAAACCGGAGGAAAAGCCTGTCGTAAAGGCTCAAGGGATTGGGGGGGGTGGACCGGCTCATATCGATGTATTTTAGCATCGCGGACGGATAAAACTCACCGCTTTATCACAGCCCTCCTCTTCAATGACAACTGAAACAACCCGGCATCCTCGTTCCCATCTGTCATTGCGAGGAGTGCCCACCGAATAGGCGGGCGCTCACGACGAAGCAACCCAAGTTTAAACATGCCGTCTTCCACCCGGAACTTAACCACCCATGAACCCTGGTTGCTTCGTCGCTAGAGTCGCTCCTCGCAATGACTACTGAAACACCCCGGCATCCTCGTTCCCATCCGTCATTGCGAGGAGTGCCCGCCGAATAGGTGGGCGCTCACGACGAAGCAACCCAAGTTTAAACACCCCGTCTTCCACCCGGAACTTAACCACCCATCAACTGGGGTTGCTTCGTCACAAAGTTCGTTCCTCGCAATGACAACTGATCGAAGCGAATCGAAGGGTCCGCCTCAAAATTCGAGGCTCGCAATGACGGCTAACGGAATCCCTTGTCCTAAAACATAGGTACTTAAAGGTATAGTTCCCTTTTCAAAAGCAGAAAAGCCATACCCGACATGATCTACGGGAATTTGAAAAAGTTGATTATTGAATTCAAGCCTTAAAAAGCCGGAGGGACCGTCCCTTACGTCAGGTCGCGGCCGGCTCGGCCCATTCCGCCGAGGCCGCGTTGGAGTGCAGGCCCGTGACCTTGACGCGGGCTTCCTTCCCCAGCCACCCTTCGCGCTTGGGGAAAACCACCCTCAAGCCCTCGTCCGTCAGCCCGGCCTGGTGTTCTTGGCCGTGCCTTTCCACGATGACGCGATGCTCCCGCCCCCGAGCCCTTTGGGCGGACCCGGCCAGGCATTCCCTTTTCAAGTCCCCAAGCCGGTCCATCCTTTCGCGGACCACGGCGGAGGGGACCTTGGGGGCCATCTTCTCGCCCGGCGTGCCGGGCCGGTCCGAATAGGGAAAGGGGTGGAAATCCACGAAACCGAACTCGCGGATGCGGTCCAGCGTGTTGCGGAAC
>JAICXI010000076.1 GCA_025980505.1 bacterium
GGCCTTCCAACGCATTTGCAAAAGTCGATTAAAATCAAAAAAGCCGTCTTGAAATGACGGCTTTAAAAACCATTCATAAATCTTCCATCATTCTCTTGGTGAACTTGGTGTCCTTGGTGGTTCAACGCCTTCAAAATAAAAAAGAAGCAGGTCCTAAGCCGAATTCTGTGCTTGTGATCATTTCTCTTGCGGGAACCGTCGCCGGCCCCGTCGTTGCGATCTTACCCGAAGGCCTCCCTTTCCGGTTTGGAAAAGAATGGGACGGACCGTCCCCAAGCCTCCCTATTTGATCTTGCTCCGGATGGGGTTTGCCTTGCCGTCGCACTTGCGTGGAACGCGGTGGGCTCTTACCCCACCATTTCACCCTTACCTCTCGACAGGCTCGGGGCAGGCCCTCTTGCGGAAGGCTTGCCCTGAGCCCGTCGAAGGGCGGTTTGTTTTCTGTGGCACTTTCCTTCACGCCGTTTCCCCGCCTTTCGGCAAGAGAACGTCGCGACCGGGCGTTACCCGGCATCCCGTCCTGCGGAGTTCGGACTTTCCTCAGCCCTTGGGGAAACCCCAAGGACCGCGATCACGACCTGCTTCCACGGGCATCATAAGGTGAAAAGGGGATGAAATCCAGCTTGGAAGGCCCGCTTAACCGCGGGTTTTACGGGGCGTTTGATAACGGCTGACCAGGAGGGACAGGTCGGACCGCCGGTTCCACCCGGACCGCTTCCAGAAGAGCGACCCGGCCCGGTTGGTTTTGAACACCATGGCATAGGTCCTCGGGATGCCGGCCTTCTCCAGTTTTCGCAGGCACCGCCCGACCAGTTCCCGGCCAAGGCCCCTCCGCCGGAACTCCGGGTCCACGGCCAGGTGGGCGATGATCCCCCGCCGCCCGTCATGCCCCCCCAAAACGGTCCCCACCAGCCGCGTCCCGGAGACGGCCGCCAGGCTGAACCCGGGATTCCGCCGGAGATAGCGCGCAAGGGACGCGCGGCTGTCCCCCTTGAGGCCGATCCCCTTCGACTTTTTCCACAAATCCATGGCCTCCGCGTAATCGGAAAGGCGAAGCGGCCGGATGGAATAAGGCTTCATTGTCCCCGCCGTTATTTTTTAAAGTGGTCGTCAATGCCCTGGTTGGCCAGCTCATCCGCCCGCTTGTTGAATTCCCGCAGGACGTGGGTGAACCCCTGGACCTTGAGTTGGGCGAGGTATTCCTTGGCCTTCTGGTGAAGCGGGACCATGTTGGGATGCTTCACTTTGTACTGGCCCGACAACTGCCGGATCATGAGCTGGCTGTCGGCCAGAACCTCCACCGGCGAGAGCTTTTTCTTGACGCAATAATCCAGGGCCTCCAGCAGGGCCTCGTACTCGGCCACGTTATTGGTGGTGGTGCCGATGTATTTGGAGATCTCATGGAGGACCCTGCCGTCCTTCAGGATGACCGCCCCGATGCCCGAAGGCCCAGGATTGCCGCGGCAGGCGCCGTCGCTGTAGATTTGGTACATTCAAGCGGCCTTTCACCACAGAGTTACACGGAGTAACACAGAGTGCCGCCAAAAAATCGAATTTTGGTCGGGAAATGTCGTTTGTCTGGAAAAATTCAAGCCGCACTCTGTGTAACTCTGTTCGCTCGGTGGTCAAGATTTTTTGAGGGCTTTTCGGATCGCCAGGCTGTCTTTTAAGGCCTGCCGGAAGGTCTCGAAGGTGATCTGGGTGGCGGCGTCGGACTTGGCCTTGGGCGGATCGGGATGGACTTCCAGGAACAAGCCGTCCACGCCGACGGCCAAGGCCGCCCGCACCAGGTCGGGCACGTGTTCCCTTGTGCCGCCGCTGGAAGTGCCCCGGGCCGCGGGCTGTTGCACGCTGTGGGTCCCGTCAAAAATGACCGGGCAGCCGGTCTTCTTCATTTCCGGGATGCCGCGGAAATCCACCACCAGGTTGTTGTAGCCGAAGGTGCTCCCCCGCTCGGTCAACCAGATGTTCCCCTGGCCCGCGCTCCTCATTTTTTCCACCACGTTGGACATTTCCCAAGGCGCCATGAATTGCGCCTTTTTCACGTTCACCGCCCGGCTGCGGCGGGCGGCCTCCAAAAGCAGGCTGGTTTGCCGCGAAAGGAAGGCGGGGATTTGCAGGACGTCCGCGACCTTGGAGGCGGGCTTCACTTCCCCTATTTCATGGATGTCGGTCAGGACCGGAAGGCCCAGTTTTTTCCTCACCAACGCCAGGGCCGCCAGGCCCTTTTTCAGCCCCGGCCCCCGGAAACCCTTCACCGAGGTTCGGTTGGCCTTGTCGTAGGAGGATTTGAAGACCAGGGGTACGCCGAATTCGCCGGCGATGCCCTTGAGGATTCCGGCGGTTTTGAGCAGGAAATCCACGCCCTCGATCACGCAAGGGCCCGCGATCACGAAGAACTTCCCGTTTTTGCCCAGCTGTCGAACGTCGATCAAGAAGCACCCCTCACCACAGAGTAACGCAGAGTTACACGGAGTAAAAATCCGGAAGATTATAACAATCTTTCGGCCTCACTCTGTGTTACTCCGTACAACTCTGCGGCTCATGATTTTTTCAGCTTTTTGGAACCGTACTTCACGGCCGCCTTCACGAACTCCCGGAAAAGCGGGTGGGGGTTCAGGGGCCGGCTCTTCAATTCGGGGTGGAACTGCACGCCCACGAACCAGGGGTGTTTGGGCAATTCGATCATTTCCACCAGGTTGCCGTCCGGCGACAGGCCCGACAGTTTCATGCCCGCGGCCTTGGCCTTCTCCCGGTAGGCGTTGTTGAATTCGTAACGGTGCCGGTGCCGTTCCTGGATCAAGGACTGCTTGTAGGCTTGGTAGGCCTTGGTGCCCTTCTCCAGCTTGCAGGGGTAGGCCCCCAATCGCATGGTGCCGCCCAGCCCCTGGATTTTCAACTGGTCTTCCATCATGGAAATGACCTCGTCCGGCGTCTTGGGGTTGAATTCCCCGCTGTTGGCTTGTTTCAATCCCAGCACGTTCCGGGTGAATTCGATGACCGCGCACTGCATGCCCAGGCAGATGCCGAAGAAGGGGATCTTCCTTTCCCGCACGTAGCGGATGACGTCGATCTTGCCCTCGATGCCCCTGTCCCCGAAGCCTCCCGGCACCAGCACGCCCGACACGCCTTTCAGCAGGGCGGCCGCCCCCTTTTTTTCCACTTCTTCCGAATCCACCCAGCGCAACTTGACGCGCGCCTGGTTGGGCACTCCCGCGTGGATGAAGGACTCGATGATGGATTTGTAGGCGTCATGCAGTTCCACGTACTTGCCCGCGATGGCGATCTCCACTTCCCGCTTGGGATGGTAGATCTGGTGCACGACCTTGGCCCACCGGGTCATGTCGGAGTCGGATTGCCTCAGCCGCAGCTTCTTGATCAGGAATTCGTCCAGGCCCTGCTGGTGGAACAACAGCGGGACATCATAGATGGACTTGGCGTCCAACGCCTCGAAAACCGCCTTGGACTCGACGTTACAAAAAAGGGAAATTTTGGATTTCACCTCGTCGTTCAGGGGCACTTCGGTGCGGCACAGGATGACGTCGGGCTGGATACCGATGCCCCGCAGTTCGGCCACCGTCTTTTGGGTGGGTTTGGTCTTCAACTCCCCCGACGCCGAGATGTAAGGCAGCAGGGTCAGGTGGATGTTCACCACGTTCTCGCTTCCCACGTCGAAACGGAACTGGCGGATGGCTTCCAGGAAAGGCAGGCTCTCGATGTCCCCGATGGTTCCACCCACCTCCACCATGCAGACGTCCACCTTTTGCTCGTTGGAGATCTTCAGGATGGCTTCCTTGATCTCATTGGTGATATGCGGGACCACCTGCACGGTCTTGCCCAGGTAGTCGCCCTTTCGCTCCTTGGAAATGACCGCATTGTAGATCTTGCCGCTGGTCACGTTGTTGTTGCGAGTCAGCTTGACGCTCAGGGACCGCTCGTAATGCCCCAGGTCCAGGTCGGTCTCGGCGCCGTCGTCCAGCACGAAAACCTCGCCGTGCTGGTAGGGGCTCATGGTGCCGGGGTCCACGTTCAGGTAGGGGTCGAACTTGGCGATGGTGACCTTCAAACCGCGGGATTCCAGCAAGCGCCCGATGGAAGCCGAGGCGATGCCTTTGCCCAGGGATGAAACCACGCCGCCGGTCACGAATATGTACTTGGTCATAACTCCAAAGCCTTTCACCACCGAGTTACACGGAGTTACACAGGGTTAAAAGCGGATTCACTTAAAGGATTTACCCTGTGCGACCCTGCGTAACTCCGTGTTTCAATTTTTCTTCTTCAAGAACTTCTCCACCTTTTTAACGTCCGCCGGCACGTCCACGGCGATGGATTCCACTTTCCGGACCGCGGCCCGGATCAGCACTCCGTTTTCCATGGCCCGCAGCTGCTCGAGTTTTTCCGTCAGCTCGAGGGGCGTGGGCTTCAAGGCGGCCATCAACCGCAGCCAGGCCGGCCGGTAGCCGTAAAGGCCCATGTGCTTGTAGGCTTTGGGCATTCCCCCGCCTGCGGCGGGTCCCATCGAACCGTCCCGGAGGTACGGTATGGGAGCGCGGGAGAAATAAAGAACGTCGTCCCGGGGCCCCAGGACGGCCTTGACCACGTTGGGGTCCAGCCATTCCTTCTTGTCCTCCAGGGGAATGACCACCGTGGACATCAAAACCCGGCGGTCCTTTTGCAGCACTTCCACGGCCGCGTCGATGGCGGCCGGCGCCATGACGGGCTCGTCGCCTTGGATGTTCACGACGATGCCGGCCTTTTGGCCCCTGACCGCATAGGCGATCCGGTCCGTCCCCGAGGGAAGGGAGGGCGGCGTCAGGACCGCCCGCGCCCCGGCCTTCTCCACGGCTTGGGCGATACGGTCGTCATCCGTGGCCACCCAGACCTCGGAAAGCCGTTTGGCCTTTTGGGCCTGCCGGACGACCCGCACGATCATGGGCACGCCCGCGATCAAGGCCAGGGGCTTGCCCGGGAAACGTTGGGCCCCGTAGCGGGAAGGTATAACGCCTATCACTCTTTCCTTAATTGCCATTCGTTTCAGCCCCCGGATTTTGAATCCTAAATTACGAATGTTGAATCATGGTTGTTTTTCAGCCGAAATACGGCTGAAAAACTTCAACAATTTAAAATTAAAAATTCCTAATTCAAAATCAGCTTTTCTCGAATCTCTGGACAACCATCTGGATCAGGTTGGTCGTCGAGCGTCCCTCCACCACCGGGATGTTCAGGACCTTGCCCCCCCAGGACGCCACCAGGTCCCCTCCGATGATCTTGTCGATGGCCCAGTCCCCGCCCTTCACCAGCACGTCGGGGCACAGGATCTTGATGATGTTGTAGGGGTTGTCTTCCTCGAAAAAGGTCGTGTAATCCACGCAAGCCAGGGCCAGGAGCATTTCGGCGCGTTCTTCCACGGGCAGCAGGGGTTTCAAGGGGCCCTTGATGCGGCGCACCGAAGCGTCGCTGTTCAAGCCCACCACCAGCAAATCCCCTTGCTTCCGGGCTTCCTGCAGGTAGGTCACATGGCCCAAATGCAGGAGGTCGAAAACTCCGTTGGTGAAGACGACTTTTTTGCCTTGGCTTTGAAGGTTTTTTAAGACCGGCGCTAACTTGGCGGGTTCTAAAAAGTGGTCCAATTCATCTCTACTTCACTTGGGATGGGTAATTATAGGAGAAGGGTCCGAGGCTGACAACCTTAACTTTAGGACTCCCCAAAACCCCGAAGGGAACCATTGAACCACCCAGAACACCAAGCACACCAAGAACGACCCAAGGCGGTGATTTGCGAAAGCTTTAAACCCGACATCAGTTTTTGCCCTTGGGGCGGCCTCGTCCCCTCGAAAGGATCGGGGATCCGATTATCCTCTTCGGGGGATTGGTCATTCCCATTTTTCAAGCCGGCTTGAGCACCAATTTCACCACTTGGGGCCGGCAAAGGGTCCGCAAAGGCGGGAAACCGCCGATGCCCCTGTGGATGAAGAGGGTGGTCCCCTTTTCCCGCATGAAACCGGCGGCGAACTTGCGGCCCTGCACCGTGGGGACGATCAGGGGACCGATCAGCGGGAAGCAAATTTGCCCGCCGTGGCAGTGGCCTGAAACCTGGAGGTGGACGCCCGCCTTCCGGGCCAGGTAAAAATGGTCGGGCTGGTGGGCCAACAGGATTTTGGCGTCGCCGCGGGCTTCCAGGATCGGGGCCTCCCTTTTCTCCCCTTCCCACAAATCATCCACGCCCAGGAGGGCCAGGGTTTTGCCCTTCCGCCGGAAGGTCACGGCTTCGTTTTGGAGCACCCGGATGCCGTCCCCCTCCAGCGCCCGGCGCATGGCTTCCGCTCCCGCCCAGTGGTCGTGGTTGCCCAGCACGGCGTAAACGCCCAGCGGCGCGCGGAAACCCTTCAACAGCCCCCGCATGGGCGCGATGTCCTTGGGATGGGACACGAAATCCCCCGTCAAGGCGTAAAGATCCGTCTTCAGCTTGCGGGCCTCGTCAAAGACCATGCGCAAAAAATTCTTATGGATGTATTTCCCGAAATGGATGTCTGAAACCTGGACCAAGGAAAGGCCGGAAAAGGCCTTGGGCCAACCCGGCAGGGCCACCTCGTATTCCGCCACTTCCAGGTCGTAAACTTGGTTGTCGATATAAAGGGGCTCCAGGAACCCCATCGGCACCCGGAACCGGGGCGGATGGTTGGGAAAACGTTGGAGGATCAGTCGGGCATCCACCTTTTGGCGGCGGAAGCCGTACCACAGGAGGTGTTCCAGGGCCATGAAAAGGACCCACAGGGTGGAAACCGCCGTGAAAAATTTCCAGAAAACCGGGAGGGCGGGCCAACTTCCCGGGGAAAAATCCCAGGCCCGGTCAAGCCCCAGGGCCAGTGAGGCCTGGAGGGCGAATAGGAAGAGCGTGCCCAGGATGACCCACGCCGCTTCCGGGATCACCCGGCGCGGGTGGAAACTGACCCGGTTGACGAGATAAACGAAAATGAGGAACTGGAAAAGGAGGAAGAGCCAGGACAAGAGGTGGGATGCCATAGGCGACGATTCTAAATTTTAAACCCTTAATTTTCCATGCCTATCCGCAAATGGCATCCGGCCTTGGCGCCCCTCGTTGAAAAAAGGCATTGGTTTCGGGGTACGCAGGTTCCCTGGGAGCGCTTTTGGCGGAGGGCATGGGTCTTTACCAAAGCGGCAGGAAAGGGCCGACCCTCCGACTAGGCCCAGGGCCCCGGGGTCCTCGAAGGGTTCCCCCTCTTTCCGGGGGGGAGATGTCATGCGATCCGGGAGTCCCCAAAATCCAATCCAAGAGGCGCTTTGCCGATGGGCATGAAATTTCCGCCAGGGGGATTACCGGTTCATTTCTTCCAGCAGGCGCTGGCTCAGTTCCTCGGCCGAAACCGTGGCCACGCCCAATTTTTCCACTTCGATTCCCGCCGCGTAATTGGCCAGGGCCGCGGCCTGCAACAGGGTGCCGCCGGCGGTCAAGGCCAGCGTCAGGGTGGCGATGACCGTATCACCCGCGCCCGA
>JAICXI010000399.1 GCA_025980505.1 bacterium
CGGCGATGTCGGGTTCGTGGGTCACCAGAATCACCGTGATGCCGCTTTCGTTCATCTTGCCCAGGAATTGGATGATTTCTTCGGAACTTTTGGAGTCCAGGTTGCCCGTGGGTTCGTCGGCCAGGATGATCTTGGGCTGGTTGACCAGGGCGCGGGCGATGGCCACGCGTTGTTGCTGGCCGCCGGAAAGCTCGTTGGGCTTGTGGCCCAGCCGTTCGCCCAACCCCACCATGTCCAGGAGTTTTTTGGCGTCGCCATGGGCCAGCCTGGAGTCCGAATAAAGGAGGGGAAGGGCCACCTGCTCCAGCGACGAAGTGCGGGGAAGGAGGTTGAACATCTGGAAAATAAACCCCAGGGTCTGGCTTCGGATGGCCGCCAGTTCGTCCTCGCCCAAAGTGGAAACTTCCTTGCCCAGGAGCTTGTAGGAACCCGAGGTGGGCGCATCCAGCAGGCCCAGGATCTGAAGCATGGTGGACTTGCCGCTGCCGGAGGCGCCCATGATGGCCGTGAATTCGCCGGCCTCGATCTTCAAGTGGACGCCGTTCAAGGCGCGCACCTCGGTGTCGCCCATCTTGTAGATCTTGTGGATGTCCTTGATTTCGATGACGTTCATGGCTTCTCCAGAAATTACGGTTTGCTTTGAATGGGGCCGCCCGGAGCCGCCGTCCGCCCTGCGCGACATCCAAATTAAGGATTCAAAATCGCCTTTCTTTAATGCCCGCCGTGGCCGCCGCTTGAGCCGCCGGACTTGCGCATGTTGGGCATGAAGGGGTTGCTGCCGGTAGAAGTGGGGGCCACCTGCGAGGCCGAGAAACTCTTGATCAGGACCTTGTCCCCCTCGCCGAGTCCCGAGACCACTTCGGTTTGCTTGCCGTCGGTCAGGCCCGTCTGGATCGTCACGGTTTGGGGTTTATCCTTGCCGCCGGCGGGGGCCTTCAAGGCGTAGGATTGGCCGTCGGGGGACTGCTGGACGGCCTCGGAAGGGACCAGCAGGATGTTGTCCTTTTCGCTGACGTTGAAAACCACGTTGGCCGTCATGCCGCTTCGCATGAAGGGGGGGATCTTGTCGGGCCAGACATCCACTTCGTAGGTCGTGACGTTGTTGACCAGGGTGGATTGGTAGGAAATGCGGCGGACCTTTCCGTCCACGGTTTCGTCGGGGTAGGCGTCCAGGGTGATGGTGGCCTCCTGGCCCTGCTTGATCTGGGCCAGGTCGGTTTCGTCCACCTGGGTATTCACGATCAAGTGGTCGGACATGACCATGATGGTGTCGCTTTGGGAAACCACCTGTCCGTTCACCGTGGGCAGGTAAATGATTTGGCCGGAAAGCGGGGAAAGCAGAGGCGTGGCCTGGTAAAGTTGCTCCCAATGGGCCAGGGCGTCCGGGCCCTGGGAACGGGCCGCATCCAGCAAGGTGGCCCGCTCGGTGGAACTCAATTCCACCAAAACCTGGCCTTTCTTGACGTAATCACCTTCCTTGATCAGGATCTTCTCGATCCGGCCCGAAATGGACGGTTTGATGCTCAATTGGTTGTTGGGTTGGACGTTACCGGTGGCCAGCACGGTGATTTGAAGGTCGCCGCGTTCGACCGCCACGGCCCGGAAGCCGCCTCCCTGGGCCTTTTTTTTGCCGCCGCACCCCACCAGGCCCGCTAGGAAAACCGCCATGAGTAGGGCTGAAAGGCAAAACCGTCCCGGCTTGAAGTTTGAAGTTTTGAGTTCCGTGTTTCGGAAGGCTTCCGGCTCCCGCCGGAAATTATTCCGGACCGAGACCCGGGAACTTGGAACTGCGGACTGGTATTTCACTGTATCACTCCCTTTCCTTGGGCTAGTTCCCAGTTGGCTTCCTGCGTTTTTTCGTTCAGGAGGCCCGAGAGTTCCGCCTTGAGCTGGTTCGTCAGGGCGTTCTCGATTTGGTTCCAGTTGACGAAGATCATGAGGCCGTTCAAGTACTCGGCCTTGGCGATTTCCTCCTGGGTTTGGACGGCGGCCAATTGGGATTGCAACACCTGGATCTGCTCCGCCGCGTCGGCGTAGGAGGCGTAGGCGCTTTCCAGGGAGCTTTCGGTTTTCAAGTCCGCACTTTTTAAGGCGTCCTCCGACCCGGTTTTGGATTCGCCGGCGCCTTCCAGCGTGAAAAAATCCCGCCCGCCGGTGAAGAGGGGGAAGCTGAGGGAAAGCCCGGCCTGCCACCCGGATTGGGTGTCGCCGAAGTTGTAGCCTTGTTGGAAAAGGGAGGCGTTGGCGGAAAGGGTCGGAAGGAATTCGCCCTGGGCGGAGACGTACTGGCTTTCCGACTGGCGCAACTGGGCCAAGGCCTGACGGTGGGCCGGGGTTTGGAGGGTCAGGGAGGCGAAGTCCGGGAGGCCGTCGGGAAGGGAAAGGGGTTGGAAATCACCCTGGACTTCGACGTCCTCCATGGGGCTGCGGCCCAGGACCTGGTCCAGCTGCTTTTGGGAAACCCGCAGGTTGCGTTCCGCCTGGTCCAATTCAAACACGGCTTGTTGGTAGGCTGTCTGCGCCTGGAGGAAGGAACCCTTGTTGTCCGTGCCGCC
>JAICXI010000016.1 GCA_025980505.1 bacterium
CCAGCCCCATCCGGACCAGGCCTTTTCTTGACCGGACTTCGAAAAAAGGGCCGCCGTCAGGAGTGTCAACAACGCCAGGCCCGACAGCGGCACCTCGAAGGCCCGGCTCAGGATCAGTTTTCCCAGGAGGTTGTCGCCGGCCAGGTAGCCGTTGGCTTGCAGGAAGAAAAGCATCGAAAGCAGCCCGGCCAAAAACACGGCCGCCTTCACCGGGGCCGGGAGGGATTTTTGCCTTGGGGTGACCGCCAACCAAGCGAAGAGGCCGAATATCGAATAAAAAACCCAGATCCGAAAGCCCGTGTAAGTGTAGGTCCCGAACCCCATCGCCAAACCCCATAGGATGAAACGGCCCGGGGAGGGACGGCGAACCACGCGGAAAAGGGTCCATAACAGGAAGGCCACGGCCAAGGGCAAACTGATCAGACGCATGCCGTTGATACACTTGACGATTAATGGAATGCTGATGGCGCCTAATGCCGCGGCAATGAGGCCGGTTCGCCTGGACTTGAGCTCTTTCCCCAGGAAATAAAGGAAGAGAACGGTGCCGGCGTCGATCAAGGTGCAAGTCAGCCGCTGGACAAAGATCATGGTGGCGTCCGGAAGGATCCACCAGATCAGGCTCATGAAATAAGAGAAAAAAGGCTCCCTTTTTCCGATCGGGAAAAGGAAATAAAAGTCGTGGAAGGTGGCCATGTTCAACGGATCGACGACTTCGACCGACCAGTCATCCCAGTAACAGCCCCCTGGAGTTTCGGACCGATACATGCGGATGCAAAATGCCGCAATTAAAACGGCGCTTAAAAGGGTGCCCGCGAGGAAAGGGTTCAAGTCAGCCTGGTTTTTTTTCGTCGGAAGATAGCGGAGCGCAAACGAAACGACAATCAAGGATAAAAACCATAACCAGGTGGCCCGATCCAAGGGCATGGAGGTTTTTCCGAATACGTAGGAAAAATTGGGAAAACTCAACAAGGAGATGCATCCCAAGACCCAAAAGGAGAGGATGAGGAACCAGGAAACCCTTTCCCTCATTTTGCCGGCTCCATTGCTTTCATCATTGAAAAGCACGGAGAAACAAAAAATCAAAACGGCCGCCACGGTAAAACTAACGCCTTCCCGTACGGATTGTTGGCGGAAAAAGTACGTACCGGTTATGAGAAGGAAGAGGAAATAAAAATAAACCCAAAACTGATTTTGAGGAGAAGGCCTAAGGGGCGAAGGGGCATTGTCCTGCGTGATTTTGGCCTTCGCGCCGCGGGGAATTGCTTTTTCAAGGCGGGGTTTTTGAGTGGCTTTGGACTTCTTGCGAGCCATGTTTTCTCTTTCAGAACCGCGTTCCTGGGATCAAGGACGGCATAATTGAACCAATAAATAGTCTTCTCCGGTGGCTGACATCAGCGGCCAAGGCGCCAAGGGACGGGAAAAGCGAAGACATCATATCGCATCAAGAAAGCCCCATCGACACTAAAATGAAAGCGGGTTTTCCCGCGAGTAGGGGGATTAAGACCGGCTGGGGGAGGTCCTGCGCCCTTGTTCGGCTGGTTTTAAAGCTGAAAAGGAACGCCTGGGTCGGGCCGATTTCCAAAAACCCCTTATTCTCCCAGGGGTCTTTCGGGGCCCACGGGAGGCAGGATGGTGATCCTCGGAAACTGAGGGCCGTGTTGGAAATAGGTCGTGTAAGTTATGCGGTGGGCCCCGGCGGTTAAATGAAGGGTTGCCCGCGGGGGAGTGAGGCGGCCGTCTCCGGGGATGAAGCGGATGATCTCCTTGCCGTCGACCGCCAGGCCGATCCAGTCGGATGGCGAGACCGACGCGAAGGTGTAATTCCCTTCCACCGGGGCTTGGAACTCGCCGTCGGCCTTTCCCGACATCCAAACATTGAGCTTGGCAGGGAAAGGGGCGTTAAGCGCCCGGACACGGTCGTCCCACCAAACCAATCCATGCCCCACCCCATAATCCTGCCAGTAAAAACGCCGGCGCCAGTAATCGTGCGGCACCCGGACGATATAAAACAATTTTCCCGGCTTCTCTGAAAGTGCATTGAAGGGAATTTGAACTCGTTTGAGGAACTGGGCGCGATCGGGGTTCCAATTGGGGACCACGGTGACGGGGGCCGAAGGGAAATCGGCTTTCAAACGGTTTTCCAAGTTTTGGTCGTAACCCCAAAAAAGGAGCACGATATCTTTTGCCGTTTCGCCCTTTTCCAGATAAAGGGGGTTGGGGTCCTCCAACGCCCAAACTTCCTTTTGATCGCATAGCATGGTGAGGGCCGGCGATTCAAACTGGGGATAGTGCGGAGCGATGATCAAGTGGTGGGACCGCCAGTCCTTCTCGATTTGTTGGAAGATGGTCGCGTCGTTGCTCTTGTGAGCCATCCACTGGTTCCAAACCTGCCAGTTGCTCCAATAAGCGCTCCAGACCCAAAGCGCCCCCAGTACAAGAAGGGCTCCTTGGCGAAGCCGAGGGTCGGCGGTGGCCCGGGTGAAAAGCCTCCAGGAGTAATCCATGCCCCAACCGGCCATGAGGAAAAGGGGGCCGACCACGGCCAGGGCCCGCGCCGAGTGGGCGTGGTTGGAAAGGATGAAAGGAAGTGTCCCCAGGGCCAGCATCGACAGGGTGAGGAGTTTCTTCCAGCCGGGCTTGGCCGCGAAGAAAGCCAACCCGACGATCATTGCCAGTTCGGGGAAGTAATCGAAAAAGGAACCGACCCACGTGGGGTAGGTTCCGGTGTCCCAGGAACTTTGTCCGAACATCATGGCGAAGAAGAAGTAAATGTTATTGCCAACGAGCTTGAGCGCTTCCGAGAGGGTGGCAAGTTTTCCGTTGGCGTTCAGGACCGAGGTGTCGCTGACATGGCTGGCATAAAGAGGGTGGAACAAGAAAGGCGAGCAAAATAAGAAGGCAATGACCGCGAGTGTCGACCAGCCAAAGGCGGCCCGGCGGAGGGGATCTTTCTTCATGGCCATTCCGGTTTTAATGTAAGCCGCTAAAATTATCCCGCCCGCGGTTAAGGCCACCGGGGTTCGGTTCAAAAAAGAAACCCAAATATAACTGGGGCTTAAAACGTTGTTTTTGGATAAAAAGAGGAAAGCCCAGGAGCCCATCACCCCGATCAGGAGGGTCCAAGTAGGGACGTCTTTCCCTTTTTGACGGAATTCGTAAAGAATCCAAAGCCATAAGATCCCGATCAAATAAGGCGTCCATAGCCGGGCCGGAACGTAGGTATAAGCCCCGAAACCAAGCGCGATTCCAAGGTAAACAAATCTCCGAAAGGAAGGTTTGTTCAGTAGCCGGAAGAGGAAAACCATCATCCACACAGTGGATAACTCACAGGTATTGGCCCCGTATCCGAAATAACAGTACACCATGAAAGGCTTGGAAACGGCGTAGAAGGACATAAGAAACAATCCGGTTCGGCGGCCGCTGACGGTTCGGCCCAAAAGATAAAGGCCCCAGCAAGTGCCCATGTCCACCAAGGTCGAACTGAGGCGGTTGATGAAAACCCCGTCGGCCTTGGGCATCAAGAGCCAGAGAATCGCGTTTAAATAGGGGAAAAAAGGTTCCCGCTGGCCCCAAGGGAACAGGAGGGGGTGGTTTCCAAGGTCCAGAATTCCCCTGACATCCCCCGTTACGACCAAGTCGTCATACCAAAAAGTGGCTTCCGGAGTCTCGGGGTGGCAAAAGCGGGTATAGAAGGTCAGGCCGAAAAGGAACATAAAAAGAACCGACGCCCAGTTTTTGGAAATTTCACCGGGTGTGGCTGGCTCCGGAAGAAGGCGGAAGGCCGCTGCCAGCAGGACGAAACCCACCAAAGCCAGCCATTTTAGGAAAAGGAGATTGGGTAAGAAGCCCCCCGGGATTTGAAACTGGAAATTGGGGAAAGACAACACGCCGGCCGCCGCCAGTAAGGAACCACCGATCAAAAGCAAAAGGCCTTTAGGCTTGGCGGGAATGAATGCGGTTGGAGAAGGAGCTTGGCGTTTTAATTTTTGAATCTTTCCAACCCGGCGGTTCGTCTTCCGCGGCTTGGTTGCGCCTTTTTTTCTAAAAGCCATTGTCGCTCCGCTTAAAGCAATATTAATAAAACCATTTTAGGGGCTGCTTTTTACGGTCGATTCGATCCATGGAATTGGACCGTCATTGGAACGTTTGACGGGTCCTGAATAATTGCGAGGCCATAATATGGGCCGGCTTGAAAAAGGTCAATGAAATGACAAAGTTCAAAAAGGAAAGAAGGCCTGATTTCAAGGCTCGGACTTTTGATTTTGGAATCCATGGCCGTCCTATCGCCTGCGACCGGGATTTCCCGGGCGCTTCCGACAAATTATTGGATCTCCCCGAAGGCGCCGTTGGGGATCACTTCCGCAACGGTACTGCCGGGCTTGACCCAAAGGAGGGAAAAGCTGGAGAACCAGTTGGAGGTCCGGGAGTAGTAAATGTCCAGGGCGTGGGGCCCCTTTGTCAGGTAAACCGTGGCGTTCCCGTTGGCGGCCAGGAGAATCACCTGCTTACGGTCGATATCCATCCCGGCTTGGTCCGGCGTTTGTTCCAAAAAGCGGTAGGTCCCCGCCTTGGGGGCGTCCAGGATCCCGGCCCAATGGATGGAGCCCACGGTAACGGGCGGGAAGTCGTTGCCGTTCACGTAATTGATCACCGGGTCCCATTGGACCAGCGAAGGTTGGCCTTTCCAGTTATTGGCGTCGTAAAAGGAAGCCAGCAGGCCCCGGTTGGGGGAAAGAGTGGTGAAATGGCCGGCGTCCAGCAGCAGGAGCCGGTCGCCCTGGAAGGTGGCGGACAAGGCCAAGGTCGGCTGGGCGGGAGCGTCCAACACCAACTTGACCGAGTGGAATCCCTTCACCAGGTGCAGGACGGCCTTGGGGATAACCCGGCGTCCGCCAATCCACCATGAAAGGACGCCGTTGGTTTTGGCGCTGAAGCGGTAGTCCGAAGTCTGGTCGATGAAAAGCGACCCGCTGAAAACGCCGTGGTAGGGGCCGGGCGGGAGTGCGGAAGGAAAGCCGGCAACCTGTTGGGGCGCCGCCGATCCGGATAATTCGGCCTTCAAGCCGCGCGCCGCATCCACGATGGAAGCGGGAACGGAATAAAAGGAAACCACGGTTTCGCCGTTCGGCCCCTTGATGTCCTCTTCCTTTCCGCCGGGATAAACGGATTTCATCTCGTCCAATACGCCATCTTTGCCCTTCTCGAAGGCGTAAAAAAGGCCACGGCCGGGAGGCACGGAAGAGGGGAGTATGGCCTCGGGAAACCTCAAGGGGTGGGTGTGGTTTTGCTCGAAATAGCCCAGGAAGAGGATGGTGTAGTGGTTGAAGTAACGGGGGGAAATATAGTACTCATAAGCGTCGCCGTTCTCGTTGATGAACTTGCCGACGCTGGTCTCGGGGGTCGCAAACTCGGCCCAAGAGGCGAAGTTGTTGGCCTGAAGGTCGAAGTAAACGTGGAAATTCTGGACCGCCATGAAATAAAGCGGGACGGCCAGCAGCAGGACCAGGACGATTTCCCCCGCTTGCCCGAAAAGCGCCCGGATCCTTCCCCAAAGGGCCGCGATGGGGACGGCGGCCAGGAAGCAAATGAAGGGGGTGGTCCCCATCATCCGGTTGGCGTGGGCGGCGTCGGTGGAAAGCAGGCAGGGGAGGGACATGATGAAAAACCCCAGCAAGGCGTAGAAATACTTGCGCCGGTAGGCGTAACGAAGGGCGTAAAAGACTCCCAGGACGAACAAGACCCCGGTGACGTCGTCCAACATGCGGTGGTCCTGCAAATTATGCCGCGGATTCGGGTCGCCGCGCCGGTTGAACATGAGGGCCGTGGCCACCGTGTTGGTCACCAGGGGTTGGAGGGAGTGGTCCTGCTGGACCTTGGCGATCATGGAAATCGAGGCTTCGCGGGGCCCGAAGGATTTCCACTGCCACATCAAGGACAGCAAGGGGGCGGCCCAAAGGAGGAAAAGCAGTGCCGCGATGCCGATGCCGGCCAGGTTGGCCTTGAATTTCCTGAAGTCGGCAACCCACTCGTAGGCCAGGTAAAGGATGATCAGGAGGGGGAATATCTTATAGGACTGATAGGTGTAAAGGCCCGCCCCCAGGCAAAACCCGCCGGCCGCCAGGGCCCATCGTTTCTGGTTTTGGTATCCGTAGAGGAAAAGGGAAATGGCGGCGAACATGAAGACCGGCATGGTCTCGGTGCGCATCGAGTTCCGGGTGAAATTGACGTTCCAGCGCATGACGCTCAGGATGAATAGCCCCACCAAGGCCACGCGGGGGCCCGCCCACTGGCGGTAGGTCCAATAAATGAAGGGAAGGGAAGCCACTCCCATGAAGACCGAGAAGAGGGTGAAATGGACGGCCGTGGGGCTGAGGACCTTGAACCAAAGGGCGAGAAGGTAAATGAAAAGGGAGGGGTGCTGGTGCGGTTCGGGCAGGTAGAAGAAGTGGTAGCCTTCGTGGATCACCTTGAGGGCCAGGTAGCCGGCGAATCCCTCGTCGATGAAAATCCCGGCCGGGATATCGGCGATATGGTAGAGGCGGTAAAAGAGCGCCACCGCCATCACGAGGCCGAAGGCGGTCCATTCCACCTTGGGCGAAAGGGGGAGGCGCTGGAGCCCTTCCTTCTTCCAAGGCCAGAGGCCCGCGATCAAGAGGACGACGGCCGCCAGGTAAAACCAAAGTCCCCGCCAAAGGGTGGCATCGCCCCCCTCGGGATGGATCCATTGGCTTTGTCCCAGGACACTCAAGACCAAGGCCGCCACCACGGCGGCGACGGCGGCCGCCCCTTTCCAGGGGATCCTTTTAAAGGAGAAGGACTTGAAGGAGAGGGGCCCGGGTTTCAAGGACCAGCCGCTTAAGAAGGCCGCCCCGACCAGGACGGCGGCGAGGGAAAGGGCCATGCCCGCCAGGTGGGACCCGCGCAGGAAGAGGAATTGACCGGCAATGAGGGCGAGGACCGGGATGAAATATTTAAAGTAGCCGGCGACGGCCGGGGAGGAGGAGCGCCCGGCCTTTTTCGGCTTCGTCGACAACCGTTTATTCGTCCGACCCTTGGCCATAAAGCCCCCTCTATAAATGATGGACCCTTCACAACGCGGGTTGGCGCGTTGTTTACCGGTCTTGGCGGTTTCCGCAACGAATTAAAGCGTTTCAAAGGTATTTCAACCAAGCGGTGGTGTCAATTTGGAAATTTCACCGCTCCGGGTCGCTGTTCCAGGTCTTTGCGGGCCGATCTAGCCCCTTTTACAGGTCTTTTCGATAAGGTCCCACTGGGGTATGGACAATGAGGCTTTTTTTTTTGATGCAAGGCAATTTCGGGCTTAATTTTGTTGAAAATTTAATGGAATATTGTTTATTAGGACCGTCCATTATTCAGCCTGTAAGAATTCAATAAACATTTAGGTTATTCATTGTGAAACGTCTAATTCTTCTTGCGCTTTTCTTTTGCGGAGCCTGTATGGGGTGGCCGGACCATGCCTGGGCCCAAGCCACGGCGACCCCCTCCCCCACCCCGCCTGCCAATTGCTGCCAGTTGGCGCAGACCCTGACGGGGCAGCCCGGAAGCGGAGGAGCTTTCAATGGCACCGGCTCCGAAGCTATCTACCAAAATACCCTGTATGTGGCGGACGAACTCAACAACAGGGTTCAGGAATTCCAACTGAGCGGCGGGGCGCCGGCGGTAATGTCGCCGATTGGTATATTGCCTGTGACTTTTAATGTCCCTTATGGTTTGGCAGTGGCGGGGCACTATCTTTACGTGGGAGATTTCGGGGACGACAGAATTATCAAGGTGGACCTGACGAACAACACGGCGGTGACTTTGGCGACGACGGCAGGACAAATTCTGGGGATGGGGGTGGATCCAAATAGCGGGGAGGTTTATGCGAGTTTGTGGAACGTCGGGGTGCAGGTGTTCGCGAATGGAGGGACGCCGGAAACAATCCTGAGCAATGGGATGGGAGGAGCGCCCCGCGGCCTCTGGAAGTCCGGAAACACCCTGTGTGTGGCGGATTCGGGAAATGCCCAGGTCGTGGCCTTTGGCGAAGGGGTGGACGGGGTGTTTAGCGAGCCGGCGACGGTGGTCCCGGCCGTGAACGGCCCAAGCCAGATAGCGATGGACGGCAACCGCAATATTTACGTGGCGGCATCGGGTAGTAATCAAATTGACGAATATGATTCGAATTACAACAAGTTGAGGTCTTGCCCGGTGGGTTTCCCCACCGGAGGAGTGGCGGTGGACGCGGGCGGGAACTTGTACGTGGGCGATGCTTCGGGAAGCGCGGGAGAAGTGGTGGAGATAGGCTCCTGTTTGTCCGATGTCCTGCCTACCCCGACGCCTTATTACCAGGGCACCGATCCCCCGGCCTCGGAGAATTGTTTCATCTATCCTTCGCCCGCCCGAGGGGACCAGGCCACCCTTTCTTACGACATGGCGGAAAGCGGGTCCGTGGACCTCAAAATCCTGAATGAAAACGGAGAGCTTGTCGCTGAAATCACCGACTGGAAGCCAGCCGGGGTCCAGGTGACACCCTTCAGCCTTTCAAGGTTCGCACCGGGGGTTTATTTCTACCTTGTGACCCTGAATTACGATTCAGGCAGGACGGACAAAATCAAAGTCCATAAATTCATGGTCGTCCGATGAGGCCCGTGGGCAAATCCGGTTGGACAACCAAAAGGTGGAAACGGCCCTTGGGTGTTTTCCTGGGGTCGGTGGCCCTTGGGGGGGTTCTTTTCGGATTCGCGGCCCGGGCAAGGGCTCAAACCTCCCAAACTTTCTTCTCGCCTTCCGGCCAAACCAACTCGATCGATTATTCCAATTATTCCGCCAGGACGTTCGTCTTCGGGCCCGCTTTTACGGCCGTGGCGGGCGACGCCTCCGCCTTGTTTTCCAATCCTGCCGGCCTTGCTTCCTTGAATCGCGGCCAAATCGCCTTGCACAGCTTTTTAGGCTTGGGCGACACCCTACAGGAAACGGCGGTTGTCGGCTTGCCCATGAGCCTCGGCGGGATCGGGCTTGCCGGGAATTATTTGAATTACGGGACGTTCGAGGGCCGGGATGGTTCCGGGTCCCTTTTGCCCAGCTATGGCGCCGATCGGATCGGATTCCAATGCGGCTGGGGGGCGGTTTTAACCGAAGGGTTCTCACTGGGATTGGCTCTTCATTATTCCCAGCAGGACCTTGTGGGTGGTTCCACTTCCTTTTTAACTCCCGATATCGGGGTTCTCGTGGAACCCTTGGGAGGCTTCAGGGTCGGCTTGGATTATCTTTCCCCGGGCTTGAGTTCCTCCGCCTTCCCCATGATTTCGGTTTTGAGGGCCGGGGTTTCCTGGGATGTCCGGTTGGATCCCTCCGCGCGGATTTTGGCGGCCCTTGGCAATTCGCTTCAATCCGACGCCTTCGACGCGCTCCAATTGGGCGTGGAGTTATCCTACCGCTCGGCTTATTTTCTCCGCGTGGGGTACCGGATCCCTTTCAACGACAACGGCTTCTACGGTTTTTCGGATATCTCTTTCGGGACGGGGTTGGTTTTGGGCGGCCTTTCCTTGGACTACGCCTATTCACCTTCCGCGGAGTTGGGGGATTCCAACCGGTTCAGCTTGACGTTCCTGCTTGGAAAAGAGCCGGCGGCATCCTCCCCGGCTTCCAAGACGGCTTTGGCGGAGCGAAGGACCGGCGCCGCTTTGAATTCCTCTTCAAAAGGAGAGCCGAAGGTGTTTCCGGATAATCAAAGGCAATCCTCGACGGGGTCTTTGACGGGTTCCACATCCGTTCCGGAGGCTGCCGGGGCTGGAAGCTCCCCGGGGGCCCCCCCAGGGGCCGCCATAACGGTTTTCGCCCAGCCGCCCCGACTTTCAGGGGCCAACCCTCAAACTGAAACGGGGGATGAAGCCAGGAACAGCTTGACGCTCAAATTCGACATCCCGGCGGACTTCGCAGCCCAAGGCGACCAAATGGAGGCCCAAGGGCGGAATGGGGAAGCCCTCCGCTTATACCGGCAGGCTGTTCAGCAAGATCCCCAAAACGCATCCGCTTGGTGGGCTATGGGCAACATTTATTGCAAGTTCGGCCAAAAAGCTTATGCCATCCAGTGTTTCAACCGGGTTTTGGAGCTAAGGCCGGATAATGGGGCATTGAGGGACTGGTTGGGGAAATATAAGGCTCAAAAGCCGTGAAAAACGGTTGTCGACTGTCCCCGGCTAGCTTTCGGCAACTAAGAAAGATTGGCTGAAAACCGGGATTGGGAATTGTCGCCCGGTTTAGATGGAATAACGCCGACCTTGCCGTCACTTATTCAAGATATGGAATTGACTTTGACTGAACCAATTGAAATCCCCCAAAGCAAAGTTTTGGATGACCGGGAATTGGTCAAAAGGCTCCTCGCCAAAGACGGGGAGGCGGAGAAGTATTTTTTCCGTACTTACCATGAAAAGCTCTATAAAACCTGCGCTTACATCCTGGGCTACCAGGACCCCGACGCCGAAGACGTGGCACAGGAGGCTTTCCTGGTGGCGCTCCGCAAACTGCCTGAATTCGAATTCCGCTCCGGCCTCAACCGCTGGCTTTACCGCATATGCGTGTTCCTTTGTTATGAGAAGATCCGGAAGCGCAAGCGCCAGGTGGCCCACTTGGGGGAGGAACTGGAAAGCCTGTCAGGTCCCCTTGCGGCGGAACAGGAACGCCTCAAGGAAGAGGAGGAAGAAAAGAAACGGATCGTCCGCTTGGTAAGGGCCCAGAGGGACCTCATGGGCGACCCGTGCCAAGAACTTTTGAGGCTTTGGGACGAGGAGCAGCAAAGCTACGCCCTCATCGCGGAAACACTCCGGATTCCCATCGGGACGGTCATGTCGCGCCTGGCCCGGTGCAAGGAAGCGCTGAAACAACTGGTCCTGCAGGCCTTGAAAGGGGGACCCCATGCCTGACCTGGTGGAGAAGTTCTTCAAGGAAGGCCTGACGGAAGCCGAGGAACAGTCCTTAAGTGAATCCCTTTGGGCGTCGGAAGACATGGCCGAGAAATTCGCCGGCCTTGCCCGGGAAGCTTATCAACGTTACGGCCTGCCGGAACCGCGCCTGCCAGGGTCTCCTCAAACGCCAATGTCTCCCCAAAACGGTCTTGGACCTTGGTTGGGCGTTTTTGTTGTAATAACGGGGTTGGCTGTGGCTTACTTTTGCGGCCGCCCTTACTGGGGTTATTTAAAAAAAATGGAAGTGGATTCCGGCGTCGCGGGGTGGCGCGACGGATCGGCGTCTCCCATGAAGCCGATGTTTCAAACTCTTTCCACTTCCGAACGAAAGGGGAACGAGAATGCTTTGAAAGTTCAAAACCGGCCCAATGAAGTGAAACCGAAAAGTCCAACGACGGATCAAAGGCTGCGATCCGATTCGGCAACCTTGCCTGCGATTTCTGCCCAAAGGGTGCCGGACGAGCCGGAACAACAGGGGAAACGAATCCTGGCTTCGCCGGTCTCGACGCCCATTAACCTGGATCAAAATCCTTCCAGCGATTATTCAAGCCTTTCCATCATTGTCCATCAGTCCAAACCGGGGCCTCTGTCGGTTCGGGTTTTGGACACGCG
>JAICXI010000220.1 GCA_025980505.1 bacterium
AACTCGCTGTTGGCTTCCCCATTTTCCACGTTGGTCTGGGCCGCCCGCATCCAGAACTGGGCCAGCACCACGTCCCCGGCCTTGACGGGCTTCGTCACCACCGCGTCCACCTGCACGCCCCAGGGATTGGTGGTGGTGGCAAGCGTGCTGAGCCGCAGGGCCTGCTTGAAGGACTCCCCCTGCACCAGGATTTTTTCCATCTTGCCTTTGTCCGCCCCGCCGTCGAGTTGGAGGGCTTCCAGGCCCGGCTTGTCGAACAAGGATTGGCCGCCCGGCGGGGCCGTTTGCGCCGGGAGTGGGAACGGCAGGAGAAAGGCCAGCCACAGGGATAGGAACTTGATCACGGAAGCCTCCAGGAATGGGATGCCAAACCGGAACATCTTACCCCAAAATCAGCCCTTGCCACAGGCCGTCGGTTGGATTTTGATAGTGGGATTAAACGATGCAAAGGAGGGCCCCCTGCAACCCATGGTCGTTCAAAATTCGATTCAAATCAACGCCGCGCCCGCAAGGGTCTGGAAGGTGCTGACCGACCCTTTGTTGACGGCCCAGTACATGTTCGGGTGCAGGGCCGAAACCGACTGGAAGGTGGGAAGCCCGCTGCTTTGGAAGGGGTCCCTGGGGGCCCAGGAACGCGTCTTCGTCACGGGCCGCATCCTGCGGATCGAGAAGGAGAAGGTCCTCGAATACACCACCTTCGACCCCAACGCCCATTACAAGGACATCCCCGCCAACTACCTCACCGTGGCCTATACCTTGACCTCCAGGGACGGCGGCACCCTGCTGGAGGTGAGCCAAGGGGATTTCGCGGGGGTCGAGGATTCGAGAAAGCGCTACGAGGAAACCCTCAAGGGCTGGCCCATGGTGCTTCCCAAGATCAAGGCCCTGGCGGAAAAACCTTAACGGCCTTTTCACCACCGGGTTACGCGGAGTGAACGGAGTGGCCAAGATATGAAAGAGGGGGGAACAAGAGGAGGATAAAAACCATATTGTTGCCGGGCAACATCCCCCGGCCCACCGGATAAAAAGCATGAAAGACGTTACTTTTTTTCGCCGCCCCGAGTAAATTTTTTCTCGGGATCAAATAAGAGTGGTATATTCCGTGAAGTCAAACAAATTGGGGAGCTTGAGGATCTCACGATCTTCCGAATCAACGTTCGGAGAATGCCATGCGCCCCAAAACCCGCCTTGCTTCGTCCGTGCTTCCCTTTTCCACTTCCGGTAACCCCCTTTTAAGGATCCTCTGCCTTCCAGCGCTTCTCCTCTTAACGTCCCTTTCCATTTCCTGCGACCGCATCCATGCCTATCTTCACCCCAACGAGGGAAAAATCGGTTTCATCGACCACCAGGGAAAATTCGTCATCCAACCCCGGTACCAATGGATCCAGGGCTTCAAGGACGGCGTGGCCGCCGTGGAGACGAAAACCGTGAATGTAAGCGCCGACGGGGCCTCCTATGACATAACGGATAAGTTCGGCGCCATCAATTTGAGGGGAGAATTGATCATCCCGTTGGAATACGGGACCGTACGGGCCCTGGGGGACGGCTACATCATGGCCCAAAACGACAAGGGCTGGTTTTTGTTCGACGAGAACGGGAAGAACCTCTGCCCCGAACCTTTCGAGAGCCAATTCGAGAAGGAGGGGGACGGGCTGGTCGGATACAAGGAAATGAACAAGGACCACTGCATGGAATTCGGCTTTCTCGACAAGAACGGAAACCGTCTTTACAGGACGGTCTATTCCAAGGATGGGTTCGCACCCGCCAGGACCTACGGCGACCAATTCGGCGAGGGACTGGTGTGGGCGTCGGACTCGCGGGGCCCCATTCTGGTGAACCGCGAAGGAGTGGTCACGGCGCGGTTCAAGAACGCGGGGGTGACCCTTAACGCCGAGATGCCTTTCAGGAACGGCCTTTCGGCAGTGGCCACTTCCTTCAGTAAGGACGACCTGAATTTCTCGGTGCGGTCCAACTGGGGCTACGTGAACACGAAGTGCGAATGGGTGGTTCCGGGCATGTACGCCGAGGCCCACGACTTTTCCGAGGGGTTGGGTTGCGTCAAGCGGGGAAAACTCTACGGTTTCGTGGACGCAACGGGAAAGGAAGTCATCCCCCCGCAGTTCGACGACGTGGGCCAGGACGGTTTCACAAACGGCCTTTGTGTGGTCTCCAAGGGCAAAAAAGATGTCTACTTTTTCATCGACCTCCATGGCAAGAAGGCCATCGACGCCGATTTCGAGGGCGCCTACGGGTTCCATGAGGAACTGGCGGCGGTGCGGGTGAAAGGCAAGTGGGGTTTTATCGACAAGTCGGGAAAGTTCGTGATCAAGCCCCGTTTCTTCTCGGTGGGAAGCTTCAACAACGGCCTGGCCGCGGCGGCGGAATAAACCGCAGGAGGATTTATGGCCCGTCGAACAGGTTTCTTTTGGATGGCGATGATCCCGTCCTTTTTCCTTTCCTTACCACCGGTTTGGGGCGCGGAAAACAAGGCGCCGATGGTGGCCGAGGCCAACAACCAATTCGCCTTCGGCCTTTACCGGGACTTGAGCAAGAGCGAAAAGAACAGGAATATCTTCATTTCCCCCTTCAGCATTTCCTCGGCCCTGGCCATGACCTATGAGGGGGCGGATCACGAGACCGCCGCCCAAATGCGGAAGGTCCTGCACTTCCCCGACGCCCCTTCAATAGTCCGGCAGGGCTACCGGGACCTGGAAAAAAGCATCAACCGTCCCAACAAGGGGTATGAACTCTCCACGGCGAATTCCCTCTGGCCCCAAAAGGGCTACCCCTTCCTGAAAGGCTACCTGGAGACGGTCGAAAAAAATTACGGGGGAAAAACCGAGGAAGTCGATTACGGGACCCGACTGAGCCGGACGGATGCCTGCAAAAAAATCAACGGGTGGACCAGCGGCCAAACCAAGGACAAGATCCCCGAAATCATCAGCCCGGAAGACCTCACCGAACTGACCCGCATGGTGCTAGTGAACGCCGTTTATTTCAAGGGTTCCTGGGCGAAAGCCTTCCAACCGGCCAAGACCCGCAAGATGGACTTCTACAGCCAGGGCGCTGGAAAGATCCAAGCCGACATGATGTCCCAGGAAAGCGAGTTTCCCTACGCGCAGTTTCCGGACCTTTCCGTATTGGAACTGCCCTACCGGGGGGACGGGCTCTGCATGCTGGTTGTGCTGCCCAAGGACCGGAACCCGGCCAAGGCGGAGGCTTCCTTGAGTGGGGATGCCTTCCATCGGTGGCTGGCCGCCCTGAGCCCGGCCAAGATCGAGCTTTCCCTGCCGAAGTTCAAGATCCATTGCCAATATTCCCTCACCCGGCCCCTCCAGCGCCTGGGAATGCCCCTGGCCTTTGACGAGCAACAGGCGGATTTTTCAAAGATGACGGGGACCAAGGGCCTCCACATCACCGACGTGATCCACGCGACTTTGGTGGACGTGAACGAGGCGGGCACCGAGGCCGCGGGCGCCACCGCGGTGATCATGGGAGCCAAATGCGCCAGCTTGACGCCCGAGTTCACGGCGGACCATCCCTTTTTCTTTTTCATCTACGACAAGACGCAAGGCAACATTCTTTTCATGGGCAAGATCGACAAGCCGGCGGTGGAGAAGAACGGGAAATAAAGACGATCGGGGGTAAAGGGCATGAAGGCTTGGGCCAAGGTTTTGATCGCGGCGTGTTTGGTCCCCGGCGGGGCTCTCGGAACCGGGGCGTTGGGATGCGAGGTCGTGGGCGAAACCTGCCGCTTTGACCAGCCGGGAAGCCCCTGGGTCTCCATTCCGCCGGCTGAATATTCGAATTGCGAAGAATGCAAGGCGGCCATCGAGGACGCTTACGCGAAGTATCCCCGTTATTATCGGAACCTGCGCTGCCAGGACTGCGATTGCGGCCAGAACGGGAGCCGCGATAATTCCTCAGCCGGCCCCTCCAACAACCAATCGTCCCAAGAAGAATCGGAGTTTGACAAGGAGCGAAAGTCGGGCGAGGAAGACCAACAGGCGGCGGACGAGAATGAACATCAGGCGAACATCGCCAAGGATCAAAAGTTCAAAGACGACAAGCAGGACGCCTTGAGCCAGTTGAAGGGCGTGGCCGGGGACAGCGAGGAGAGCGCCAATGAAACGGGAAACGAACCGATTTCCAAGAAGTTAAAAGGGCCGCGGGAAAGGGCCCGGAACGGCTCGGGCGGAGGGTTGGACCGACCGGCCGACGGGGCCAAACCGAGGGGCGTGATTATCCCGCCCGCCTCTCCCCCCATGCGGGAAGAGCCCCTGGTGACCCTCAAAAGACAGGTCAAACAGTACACAAGGGCTTTGGAGG
>JAICXI010000060.1 GCA_025980505.1 bacterium
CTCGTCGGCATGGTCGTAACCCAAAAGGCGCAGCCAACCGGGGTTGGCGTAGAGGATTTTCCCGCCACGGTGGATCATGAGGCTGGCCGGAAGCAGCTCCACCAGGGCCCGGAAATTGCCGTCGGAGCGGAGGAGGTCCTTGACCAGGTCGGTGTTCAAATCGATGAGGGAGGATTCCTCGGAAGGTTGGGATGTATCTTTCATTCAAGCCCCTTTGGGAAAAGTGTTGTTCCAGGGAAACCGTGGGGCTGGCAGGCGCCGGTAGTCATCGGAACCGTTTTTCACGGCTCAAGTGGCATTATTTGTCGGGGGCTAACGCCTAACTATGATTTAAGTCACAAATCTAGCTAATGTTTTCCACAACCCCTAAATGAACCCCCTTATGGGTTGGGCTTAATTAACCTTAGTATTTACGCGGGAAGAAGGGCGGGGCTGAATCCTTCCAGCCACCCCGGCTTGTAAACTACACGTGACAAATAAACGTCAAAAATCCCAGGACCGGACCTTACTTCAAGCGTCCCAAATGCTTCACCAATTCCGGCCAGTTCGTTCCCGGAAGCAGCGGGGCGCGCCTGGAAACCCTGAGGCCTTGCAACAGATCCTTTCCAGCCGGGGTTCGGTAGAGGGCGACAATCCCCTGCAGGTCCTTGATCCGGTCCAGGGTGGCCGGATGGGTTGAAACATACCTGAGGAATTCCGGTTCTTTCCCGTGTTTTTGGAGGGTTTGAAAGAAACGGATCATGCCCTCCGGGTCGATGCCGGCGGCCAGGACCGCCTTCATGCCCTCCCGGTCGGCCTCCTCTTCCTCCGTCCGGCTGTATTCCAGGAGGGCCAGCGCGCGGACGCTCTGAAGCCCGAAAGCCATGCTGCCCGTGGCGTCGCCGGACAGGGCCGAGAGGAGCAGGCCCGTGGAGGAATCCTGGATGATGCGCTGGGTGGTGTGCCGCTTCAGGACGTGCTGCATCTCGTGGGCGAGGACGCCCGCCAGTTCCTCGGGGCGCCGGGTCTCGTCCAGCAGGCCCCGGTACACCACGATATAACCGCCCGGCAAGGCAAGGGCGTTGACGATGGGCAGGTCGCACACCGCCACCTGGAACCGGTAGGGGCAGTGGGGGACGGTGCGCGCCAGCCGCGCCGTGATCGCGGCGATGGCCCGGTCCAGCCGGGGATCGTGAAGGCGCTTTTCCGGCGGGGCCAGGACGCCCAATCCGGATTCGCCCAATCCCTTTTCCCAGCTCACCGGTACGCGCTGCGCGATGAGGCGGGCCAAGGAGGGGATGCCCCAATGGTAAAAGCCAAAGGACACCGCCAAGGTGACCAAGGCCGCGTAAAAAACCAGCCAAACCCGCAGGCGGCGGAAGGCGGGGTTGTGGAACCGGCCCGCCTGGCGGGGCGCCTTGGCGCGGAGGCTGGAGAGGAAGTCCGCGTCGTCCACGATCAGGACTTCGGCCGGTTCCCCGCCCCGCTCCAGGCGCACCGGGTCGCCCGCATAGTGGCCCTGGCTCTGGCGTATTTCGCCGTAAGGCCACGTCAGGGCCGTTCCGTCCTCCAGGACGACCTTCAACCCGCCGGTGACGAGGCGTATCTCCGCCGTCCGGGAGGCGGCCGTCCGGCCGTCCAGGTACCGGCCCCTCCAAAGCACTTTCATGCCCGCCCCTTTCCCGGATCAGCCCAGGTCGAACTGGAGGTCCAGGAAGCTGCCCAGTTCCTCGCCCGTGGCGTTGACCGCCCGCGCGTCCTGCGCCAGGGAGTCGAAGTCCGCCGGGCCGTTCAAGTTCAGGTTATCCGACAGGTAACGGAGGTAGCGCACCTCGGCCCAGGGGAAGCCGAATCCCAGGGTCACCAGCACCAACAGCAGGTTGGTCAGGGAAACCCCCACCATTCCGCCGAAAGTGACGGTGCTGGCGAACCGCGCTTCCCCGAAGGTGGTGTGGTCCCACACGTAACACATCCGCTTCACAAAGTACCAAATCCAGGAAAAGCCGAGGGTGGGGACCACCAGGACCAGGCAGATCAGGTAGCTCCAGAAGAGGTCCTCTCCCTTTCCGTCATAGTCGAAATTCCGGTTCCCCACGAAGGAATGGGAGATCAGGAACTTGTCCCTTTTGGCGTTGTAATAGGGGGAATAGAGGCTGAGGGTGATCAGGTTGAGGAGGTTGCCCTTCCAGGACAGGGCGAAATACTGTTTCCAGGTTCCCCGGAAGGAAAACCGGATGCTCCGCCAGGCCGTGCGGCTGAGGCGGTAACGCCGCGTGCCCACGATGGCCACGGGGAAGAAAAACGCGATCAAGAGGAGGGAAAGCAAGGCCCCCACCCCCATCACGGCCGGACTGGCCTCCACCCACTTGGGCCCGTTCTGTAACACCACCAAGGGAATGAAAAAAATGACCGCGGCCTTCAGCCAGCCCAGGAGCATTTCCTTGCCCGTACCGTGGTAGGACAAGCGGTCCCCCGCCACTTCGAACTGCCCCCAGAGGTATTGGCGCACCTTGACCCGCGCCCAGAAATTGTAGACACCGAGCGTAATGATCGTAAAGAAGAGGTTGACGAGGTGGATCCCGAAAAGCGTCCCACCCCTTCCTTGGAATGAAAACCGCATCGATTCACCCGAAATCGCCATAACCGCCTCCTTTTAAATAAGGGCCGCCTGCAAAAGGGCTTTTCACCGCAGAAACCGAAACATCCAGCCGCCAATATTTTAGCAAGAATTCCAGGCCCGTCCCCTTGAATCCCCGCTCCGCCCCGGCTTCGCCGGGGCGGGCTTCAAACTCTTCGTTCGGCTTGGAATCCCGGGAACAGGGGACGCGGAGTTACGGGGGGCGGGAATACGAATTGTTTGTTTCGGAACCCTGCGGTCAACCAACCCATTCCAAGGCCATCCCGGGGAACCAAATCCCTCCTCGGAAGGGGGATGAACTTGGCTTTGCCAAGGGCATAGTTCCGTTTTGTTTTAATCCGGATTTCAACGGTGGCCGGGCCTCGAATGAGCCAGGGTTCTAAAGGCCGATTCCACTTCACGGGCGATCCTCGCCATCATTTCCACGGTCTCCACCGGGTATTCCCCGATAGCCGTTTCCTCCGAAAGCATGACGGCGGAAGTGCCGTCCAGGATGGCGTTGGCCACGTCGCTCACTTCCGCCCGGGTCGGACGGACGTTGTGGACCATGGATTCCAGCATCTGGGTGGCCGTGATGACCGGAATCCCCCGGTGGCGGGCTTTTTGGATGATGGATTTTTGGACCAGGGGCACTTCCTCCAACGGGATTTGCACTCCCAGGTCGCCCCGGGCCACCATGACCACGTCGGTCACCTTGAGGATGCGGTCCAGGTTTTTCACCGCCTCGGCGCGCTCGATCTTGGCCACCGTGTGGATGCGGTGGCCCTTGCTCTTGGCGTAAGCCTTCACCTTGAGGATGTCCTCCGACTTTTCAATGAAGGAGACCCCGAAAAGGTCGATCCCATGGTCCAGGCCGAAATCCACGTACTTCAGGTCCTGGTCGGTGACGGGCTGCACGAAAAGCTTGCCGTCGGGGATATTCAGTCCCTTGTAGGAAAGCAAGCTGCCCCCCACCAGCACCTCGCACCGCACGATGGAAGGGGTCAGGTCATCCACCCGCAGCTGCACGAATCCGTCGTTGAGGTAGATCAGGGACCCTTTCTTAACGCTTTGGGTGAGTTGGGGGTAATCCACGGGCAGGCTGTCGTGGAAAAGGCGGAGGATTTTCCGGGTGGTCAGCCAGATGATTTGGCCCTTGTGCAGCTGGAGCGGCTCGTGGCGCAGCTTGCCGAGCCGGATCTTGGGCCCGGGCAGGTCGATCAGGATGGGGCAGCGGATGCCCTCCCGTTCCGAGATTTCCCGGATTCGTTGGATGTCCGCGGCGTGTTGGGCCAGGGTGCCGTGGGCGAAATTGAGGCGGGCCATGCCCATGCCGGCGCGCATCAATTCGAGGAGTTTTTGCTCCGACCGGCTCGCGGGCCCGATGGTGCAGACAATCTTGGTTTTAGGGTGTTTGGGCTTCATAACGTTTGAAACCTTTCAAAAGCCCAACCCGGCGGCGGGCTTGGTGGGACCGGGGCCCCTGGAGTTATTTCTTTTTCGGAACCGCGTATCCCAGTTTCTTGAGGACGGCCTCATCCTTGCGCCAGTCTTTGAGGACCTTCACCCAGAGTTCCAGGAAGACCTTCCGTTCCAGTAATTTCTCGATCTCCCGGCGGGCGGCCGTACCGATGGCCTTGAGCTGCCGGCCCCCGGTGCCGATCAGGATACCTTTTTGGCTGTCCTTTTCCACGCAAATCGTGGCCTTGATGACCACCGGTTCGGGCGGTTGCTTTTCCTTGAATTCCTCCAGCAGGACCGCCACGCCGTAGGGAATTTCCTGCTGCAATTGGAGGAAGCATTGTTCCCGCACCATCTCGGCGGCGATTTCCCGCAGTGTCTTGTTGGTCAGCTCGTCCTCGGGAAAAAGCGGCGGCTGGTGGGGCAGGATTTTCTTCAGTTCCCCCACCACTTCCGTCACCCCATTCCCCTTCAGCGCCGACATCCTCAACACCGGCCAATTCCCCAGGGCCTTCATCTTCCCGGACATTTCCTGGACCCTTCCGGCGGGCGCGCGGTCGATCTTGTTCAACAGGCAAAACACCGGGCCACGGTAGCCCTTCAGCCACTGCGCCACCAGCTCGTCCTCCTCCGTGAGGCCGTCCTGGACATCCACCAGGAAAAGCGCCGCGTCCGAGCCCGACAGCACTTCCTCCACCTCATGCAGCATGTACTGGGAAAGTCCGTTCTTGGGCTGGTGGATGCCGGGCGTGTCGTAAAAGACGATCTGGGACTTTTCATCCTGGTAGATGCCGGCCATGGAACCGCGGGTGGTCTGGGGCCGGGGGGAGACGATGGCGAGTTTTTGTTTCAGGACGGTGTTGAGGAAGGTGGACTTGCCCGCGTTGGGCCGTCCCAGCACCGCCACCGCGCCGCAGACGAAGTCGGAAGGGCTCACGACTTAGCCGCGGATAAGCGCGGATAAACGCGGACGGCGAGACAAAGGACCCAACTGGATTTAAAAGACAAATTCATTTCCACCCTTTTCGTTAATCAGAACCCCTGTGCATCCCCGTTCATCCGCGGCTTATCGGTTGGCTTTCGAGGTTTCGCCGGATGTCGAAGATGCGGTCTTCCTTCACCCCGAATTTTCCGATCATTTCCTTGGGGAAATCCAGCACGCAGGTCTTTTTCGGATCGTGCCCGTCCGAGCCCATGGAGAACCGGACGCCCGCATCCACGGCTTTTTTCATGAGCCGGTCGTAAGGCGAAAGCCACCGGTTGGAGATTTCCATGCAGACATCGTGGATCAGGAGGGTGTTGATGAGCTTTTCCTCCCACCATTCGGGGAAGGCCTCCTCCGGTTTTCCCAAGGCCAAAGGCGGCAGCATGGTGCAATGGCCCAGGATGGTGTAGTCCTGTTCCCCGAACTCCCGGTTTAGCACTTCCAAATGGGCGGTGAAGAAAAGGTCCCAGTCCTTGATTTGCGCGCCGGGATTATAGTCCGGCAAGCCGCCCTTCAGGTACTGGAGGAGGGGGCTGAAGCCGATCCGCAGGCCGTGAAGCTCGATGCCGTGCACGCTCCCGATCATGTAATCGAACTTTTCCCGGACCCCGGGAGCCAGGACGAAGCCGCGCCCCAGGTCCATTTCCAAGCCCCGGGCCACCGGGTATTGGGAAAGGAAGTCCGCGTAAGCCAGCAGCCGATCGTTGGAATTGAGGTATTCCCCCAGTCCCGCATGGTCGGACAAACCCGCCCGGACGCGGCGGACCCCGGCGCATTCCAGCACTTCCTCGATGGACTGGCGGCCGTCCGACCATTCGGCGGTGTGGTTGTGGCAATCCAGGTAATTCATGGGGGGTCTTTCCTTTTCGCGGCGGCCGGCGTCCCCGCGGCGGGGTTCTCGGCGGCCGGCCCTTCCTCCGGGGCCTTCGCGGAAGGGGAAGCTTCCGCCGGGGCCTTGGCCTTCTTCTTGCGGGGTTTCGCGGCCGTCTCCGGGGGCGCGGGAAGCAGGGGCGCCTTCCGCTTGACGGCCTTCACCTTCAGGACGCTGGTTTCGCTGGCGTCCAGGATCTTGAAGGCCGCCTCCTTGTCCTCGATCACCCGCCCCTTTTTAGGGACCCGGCCGGCCATTTCCATCAAATAGCCCCCCAGGCTGGCCACTTCCCCCTTGGGAACCAGGTGCAGGCCCAAGGCCTCGTTCACGTCGTCCAGCGCCATGTCGGCTTCCACCACCCAGGAACCGTCGGGCTGCCGCGCCACGGCCTTTTCGTCCTCCGAATCGCGCTCATCGCGGATTTCCCCGATGATCTTCTCCACCAGGTCCTCCATGGTCACCAGCCCCGACGTGCCGCCGTACTCGTCCACCACGATGGCCATGTGGAATTTACCGCGCCGGAATTCCCGCAGCAGCCTGTCCACGCGCATGGTTTCGGGCACGAAAAAGGGCTTCCGGAACAAGTCGTGCAGCACGATGAGGTCCCGGTTCCTCCAGATGGAGAGCAGGTCCCTCGTGTGGATGATCCCCACGATGTTGTCCATACTGCCCTTGTAGACCGGCACGCGGGAAAAGCCGTTTTGAACCACCAGGTCCAGCATGTCCTCGAAGGGAACCGCCACGTCCACGCAAAACATATCCGTGCGCGGAATCATGACGGCGCTCACCTTGGTGTCGGTGAACTTGAAGATGGAATGGATCATCTTCTTTTCCTCTTCCTGGATGGTGCCGGCCTTCTGGCCCATTTCGATCAGGTGCTTGACGTCGTCCTCCGTCACCAGGGCCACGGTGGCCTGGCCCAGGCCCGGGAATAGCCGCGCCACGGCCCAACCCAGGAGCCAGTTCAGGGGGCTCAAGAACCTGTCGAAGAGGTAGATGGGGACCACCAGCCAGGGGGTGACCGCCGCCGTATGGATGCGGGCCATGACCTTCGGTATGGCTTCGCCGAAAACGATGAGCACCACCATCACGGCCGCCGAAACCGCGCTCCCCGTCAAGGTGCGGCTCCAGTGGTTGATTTCCGCGAAATGCACCGCCATATAGGCCGCCAGGGTGGTGACGGCCACGTTGACGGTGTTGGTGCCCAGGAGGATGGTGGTCAGGAGGCGGTTGGGATGGTCGTTCCATTCCTTGAACGCCCTGCCGAATAAGCCGGGCTTTTCCTTGTGCTGCTGCAACAAGGCGTGGGGAAAGGACAAAAGGCCCGTTTCCACCGCGGAAAAATACATGGAAACGAACACCAGGACGGTCAAAACGATCAAGTGGGATAAAAGGTAGGTGTCCACAAGGTTCCTTAAGACGGCGTCGTTTCAAGCCCGGGGTTCCGGACGAAGGTTTTGAAGCGCGGGCCCCAAAACTCCCAAATTCAAAATTCAAAGGCCGGGCTTAAACCTTTTAAGTATCCGGTCCTGCAGGCCGAACATTCTTTTTTCACCCGCCCGGGTTCCATGATCATAGCCTAAAAGGTGGAGAATTCCATGGACCAGCAGGAGGGCCAGTTCCTCGCGGAATTCCTTCCCCCGCGCCGCGGCTTGCCGCCTGGTTTGCGGCACGCTGATGACCACGTCGCCCAGGGCCGTGGTCGGCCCGCGCCCATCCCCCGGGCCCGGCCCCTCCAAGAGGGGGAAGGAAAGCACGTCGGTGATCCTGTCCTTCTTGCGGTAGGCGCGGTTGAGCTTCCGCACCTCCCCGTCCCCGGTCAACACCACCGAAAGTTCCGAACGCTTTTCAAAGGAGGCGCCCCGGACGCTTTTCAAGGCGAGGGAGGACAGGCGCTTGAGCCAGGCTTCGGAGATGGGGCTCTTCACTTTGGACCGGACGAGGAGTTTCAAGAAAGGCCTTTCACCGCAGAGTGAACGGGGTTGCACCGGGCCGGGCCCGGAGCTTCCAGGCGCCCGTTGGAGCGGACGGC
>JAICXI010000018.1 GCA_025980505.1 bacterium
ACCTGCTGGGACTGGGCGTGGGGATGGCGCTGGCCCTCCTTTTGATCAAGGTCATCAACGTGCAGTCCTTCGGCTGGACCATCCAGTGGAGCACGCCTTGGGGTTTCCTGGCCGGTTCCCTGGGGCTGGTCTTCCTGGCCACCCTGATGGCGGGGATCTACCCGGCCTGGGTGGCCGGCCGGCTCCCGGTCCTGCGCGAGGTGACCGGGGAATGAGAAAAACCATGGAAACGTCCAACACGAAGTCACGAAGCCACGAAGAAAAAATTCAAAATCAATCGACCGTTGACAGCCGGCAGGCGGCGGTTGAGGCGTTCAAGAAGCCGCAGCGGATTGCGAACCGTCGGCTATCGACCGTCGTCGGCCGTCCTTTGTGGCTTTGGGGCTTCGTGTTGGCTTTGGCGTTGGCGCTTTGCCTTCCGGCTTTTGCCGGGGAGTACCGGAAAGCCGCGCCGGGCTACCATTGGAAATTCCCGAGGGACCACGGCTCCCACCCGGATTACCGGACCGAATGGTGGTATTACGTGGGCCACTTGGGGGACGGGGCCGGGAAAAGGTACGGGTTCCAGCTGGCTTTTTTCCGGGTGGGACTGGATCCCGACGTGGACAACCCCTCTTCCTTCACGGCGCGGGACCTTTATTTCGCCCATTTCGCGGTCAGCGACCTTTCCGCCGGTAAATTTTGGTACGCCCAAAAGTTCAACCGTCCCGGCCCGGGCCTGGCCGGCGCCGCCACCGGGGGACTGGATGTCTTCAACGAGGACTGGCGGGCCCGGCACGAGGACAACGGCCACCACTTGAAAGCCGAGGGGGACGGCTATGGGCTTGACCTGGAAGTGCAGTCCCCCTTCCCGGCGCTCCTTCAAGGGGCCCGGGGTTTCAGCCGCAAGGGGACTTCCAAGGGGAACGCCTCCCTTTACTATTCCTTTCCCCTCATGACGGCCCGCGGAACGCTGCGGGTGGGGGATACCGTCCGTCCGGTCGAGGGGAAGGCCTGGATGGACCATGAGTTTTTCTCCGGCGCCATGGACCCGGAAGAAACGGGCTGGAACTGGTTCGGCCTGCAATTGGGGGACGCCACCGAACTGATGCTTTACCTGATGCGCCAAAAGGACGGTTCCTTCAACCCGGCCTCCTGCGGCACTTTCGTCAACGCCATGGGAAAGGCCACGCCCCTCAAGCTGGCCGACGTGCAGGCTAGGGTCCTGGAGAAGTGGAAAAGTCCCGCCTCGGGCGCCGAGTATCCGGTCCGGTGGCGGATCCGCGTCCCCAAGCTGGGGTTGGACGTGGAAGTGGCGGCGGACCTGAAGGACCCGGAACTGGACACGGCCGCCAGCACCCAGGTGACCTATTGGGAAGGATCGGTCCGTGTTTCGGGCAGGCGGGGGACCCGGAAAATCGGCGGGGAAGGCTACATGGAATTGACGGGCTACGACGGGAAGTTCGGCGGGTTTTAAAAGCCATCGCGCTTCCCGGGATGCTCCGGCACCTCCAGCGCAAAGGCTCGGAGGAAGGCGAGGAAAAGAACCGGTGTGCGGGGAAAAGGAAAAACAACCTTTCGGACGTTTCGGCGCTTGGAACCCTTCGTTTTTCTTCACGCCCTTGCGTCTTCGCGCTGGATGGGGTTGAGGTCTTGCCGCCGGGTTAATCAGGTTCCTTTCTTCTTTTAAGCCTTGTAGGGCGGCAGCTGTTCCCGCAAGTGCAGGTATTCCCTTACGCCGGAAAGGATGCCCTCCACGTCCTCGTCCGTGACCTGCCGCACCACCTTGCCCGGCACGCCCAGGACCAGCGAACGGGGCGGGATGACCTTCCCCTCGGTCACCACCGCGCCCGCACCGATGATGCATTCGTCCCCGATTTGCGCGCCGGTCAGGATCACGGACCGGATGCCGATGAGGCATCGGTGGCCCACGGTGCAGGCGTGCACGCAGGCCTGGTGGCCCACCACGCAATCCTCTCCAATCACGGCCGGGTAGCCCCTATCGGTATGGAACACGGAGCCGTCCTGGATATTGGTGCGGTTCCCCACGCGGATGGCGTCCATGTCGCCCCTCAGGACCACGCCGGGCCAGAGGCTCACGTCGTCGCCCAGGGTGACCCGGCCGATGACCACGGCCCTTTCGTGGATGCGGACGTTCTTCCCGATGAGGGGCTGGTGGTTTTGGTAAGGCTGGAGCATAAAGGCCGTCCCTCGTCTTTCGCGGTCGGTTCCGGGTTGAAACCCGGGATTCCAACGCCCGATTCAAAAGTTACAAGTTTTCCAGAACATCAAGGACATGGTTTTTAACGCTTACCGGCGACCATATTTTCCTGATTTTCCCGTCCTTGCCGATAAGGAGCGTGGTGCGCACGATGCCCATGAATTCGCGGCCCATGAATTTTTTCTTCTTCCAAACCCCGTAGTCCCTCAGCATCTTCTTGCCTTCATCGGAGAGCAGCGGGAAGGGCAGCTTGTACTTTCCCTTGAAGGCCTGGTGCCTCTTGACCGGGTCGGCGCTGACGCCCAAGACCACCGCGCCTTTCTTTTGCGCCGCGCCCCAATGGTCCCGGAAATCGCAGGCTTCCTGGGTGCAACCCGGGGTCATGTCCTTGGGATAAAAATACAAGACCACGGTCTTTCCCTTGAAGTCCTTCAACGACACCTTTTGTCCCAGGTCATCGTCCAATGAAAAGTCGGGGGCTTTCTGGCCTTCTTTGAGCATAGGTCACCTCGAGAGGATTTGATGCGAGGCAGGCATCATGAAAGACGGGTAGGTTCAAAGCAAGCCGGAAGTCCGAAGTTAAGGGAAGGACAACTTCCGTATCGTTTTAAGTAAATACAGTGTAAAAAGTGACAGATTAAAGACAAGAGTGACCTTTAACTAGATTGTTTTATAGTTCGTTTAACCTGTTAAAATTCTAAAAATCGTTTGTTTTGGCCTATTTTTACTTGTCTTGGTCATTTTTTATGTAACCAATTAGGTACAAGAGGTATATTTCTAGCTGTACAACTTTTGACCTACAAATCCGCACTGTTTCATTCACCCAATGTAAGGTTCAAAAGTTCAGGGGAGACGCCATGAATTTCTATTTCTCGCTGTACCAACTCATCGAGACGGTGGAGCGCCTGGAACGCGACGTCGAGCATCTGGCCGGCCGCGCCCTTCGCATCAGCCCCCGCGACGCCCGGGCCAACCGGGAACTCCTGGAGCAGTGCGACCTGAAGATGCGCGAAGTGAAGAACCTCCTCAATAATAAAACCCATATCAGCAAGATCACGCTCCGCAAAGCGGCCATCCTTTTCCAAGTGCTGGAAGTCTCCTACCGCCGGCTGGTCCATTTGGCCGGAGCCACTTCCAAAATCGGCCCGGAGGACGAAAGCTCCACCAAGGCCGTGTGGCAGCTTCTTTCCCTGGCCCAACGGCATTACCAGACCCTGGTGAAGACGCTTTATGAATTGACCGGCATCCCGGTGACCCTCGCCTTGAACGGCCTTGAGGAAGGCGCCAACTCCGGCTTGCCGGCCATCCTGCAAAAGGAAGCGGCCTACCAGCAGGAAACCTTGAAGCTCCTGGAAAAGGCCATCGAGGTTTTCGGCGAGGAACAGGAATTGGCCGATACCCTGGCCCAGGTCCGGAAGGAATTGTTGGAGGCCAAGAAACGCATGAAGCACCTGACTTCCCCCTCTCCGGTCGAAAAGGCGGATTTCACGGCGCGCCTGCGTCCGGCAGCCGAGCCGGAAGCCGCCCCGGAGAAACTGGCTCCGAAAGTGGAAGCCCATCCCGGGCTGCCGATCTCCAAAAATTAAACCCTCGGGTCAAAGCTTCATGGGTCCTTCCTTTCCTCAACGGCGCGGGTTGATTTCGTGAGCCCACGCCGGTTCCGTCCCCCCGCCCTTTACATGAAGGCGCCTTTCCTCCAGGGCGTGCTGGACGGCATGCCCGAGTCCGTCAAGATCATCGACCGCCAATACCGCCTGGTTTACGCCAACCAGACCTCGCGCAAGCACTTGGGCTTGGACTTGAACGAGTTGCGCGGCCGTTCCTGCCACGAGGTTTTTTACGGGTTCAAGGAAAAATGTTTTTTCTGCAACATGCACAAGGTGTTCGACCAGGGGCATCCGGTCGTCACTTACTGCACCATGGCCGTCAACGGCGTCAACCACGATTTTGAGGTGTCCCTTTTCCCGCTGGACGGGTCCGGCGGGCGCGCCGAATACGCCGTGGAAGTGGTGAGGGACATCACGTCCCTCTCCAAGGGCGGGGCCCTTCCGCAGGACGCGGGCAAGATTTCCAGCCGCGACCGGGCCTTCGGCCTGGTTTTCGAGCAAATGGCCCAGTGGGCGGAGGACGATTCGCCGGTCCTGCTGCAGGGGGAAAAGGGAACGGGGAAAAAATCATTCGCGCGGGCCCTGCACCAGCGCAGCCGCCGCGCCGCGGGCCCCTTCCGCGTTTTCCATTGCGTGGACAACCCCAAGGGCGAGTGTTGCGACGGCCTTTTCGGGGAAGACGGCGCCTGGGAAAAAACCAGGGACGGGACCCTTTACCTGGACGAAGTGTGCAACTTGGGCGAGGCCAGCCAAAAGACCCTGGCGGACAAGCTTTCCAAGGCCCAGGCCCGGGACCCCCGCGTGGTGGCGGCCACGGCCAACGACATCCTTTCCCTCGTGCAGCAGGAAAAGATCCGGCTGGACCTCTACAACCGGTTCGCCTCCCGCGTGCTGCGCCTGCCGGCCCTCCGGGACCGGAAACAGGACCTGCCTTTCCTGGCCCAGCATTTCATCGAGACTTACAAGGTCCTGACCGGCTCGCCGGCCGAAAAGCTGGCGCCCGAGGCCTTGTGCCAGCTGATGACCTATACCTGGCCGGGCAACATCCGCGAGTTGGAAACCCAGATCGAACGGGCCTGCCTGATGGCCAGCGGCCCCCAAGTGGAGAGGCTGGACCTTCCCATCTGCGCCCCCGCGGCGCAAAAGCTGGACGACCTGCTGGATACCACCGAAAAAGCCTACCTGGTCGACCTCCTTACCAAAACCCGCGGCCATCTGCAGGAGGGAGCCCGGCTTTCGGGGTTGAGCCTGAAAACCCTGCAGCGCAAGATCAAGCGGCACAGGCTCAAGGCTGAGGATTTCCGGAACCTCCCTGAATAACCAGCTGCCGGATGCCGGTTCCCAGCTGTCGGACGTCCACCAAAGAAATCATTCTTGATTCATCGCCCGAAAGGGACCATCGCCCCCCGCCGACAAATGGGAACCGGCGTCCGGCAACTGCTTCTTGACGCTGGGAAAGCCCCGTTTTAAACTGCCTTTCCGCTGGTTCCGTCGGGCCTGGATAAGTTTGAAATTATGACGCAAGTCATATCGGCCGTTCGTTGAAACGTTTCTCATCTACCGGAAGCCATGCCAAAACTTCAAAATCCATTATGAGGGGGAGCCTCGTGTCCTATAGTTACCAAAACGTCAAGCCGCCCAAGGGCGAAAAAGTCACCATCCGGAACGGGGTCCTGCAGGTGCCGGACAACCCCACCCTTCCCTTCATCGAGGGTGACGGGACGGGGCCCGACATCTGGCGCGCTTCGGTGCGCGTTTTGGACGCGGCGGTGGAGAAGGCCTATAAGGGGAAAAAGAAAATCTCCTGGTTCGAGGTTTACGCGGGCCAGACCGCCTTCGACAAGTTCAAAAACTGGCTTCCCGACGACACGGTGGAGGCCTTCAAGGAATACCTGGTGGGAATCAAGGGCCCCCTCACCACGCCCGTGGGCGGCGGGATCCGGTCCCTCAACGTGGCCCTGCGGCAGATGCTGGACCTCTACGTGTGCCTGAGGCCCGTGCGCTACTTCGCGGGCGTTCCATCCCCCGTCAAGCACCCCGAGAAAGTGGACATGGTGATCTTCCGCGAGAACACCGAGGACATCTACGCGGGCATCGAGTGGCAGGAAGGCACGCCGGAGGCCAAGAAAGTCATCGAGTTCCTGCAGAAGGAAATGGGCGTCAAGAAGATCCGCTTCCCCCAGACCTCCGGCATCGGCATCAAGCCCGTCTCCCGAGAAGGCACCGAGCGGCTGGTGCGGGCCGCCATCGAATATGCCGTCTCCCACAAGCGCAAGAGCGTGACCTTCGTGCACAAGGGCAACATCATGAAGTTCACCGAGGGCGCTTTCCGCGACTGGGGCTACGCCCTGGCCAAGAAGGAATTCGGGGCCGTGGAGCTGGACGGCGGGCCCTGGTGCAAGATTCCGGCGGGCAAGCCGGGTGCGGGGATCGTCATCAAGGACGCCATCGCGGACATCACCCTGCAGCAAACCCTGACCCGCGCCGAGGAGTTCGACGTGATCGCCACCCTGAACCTGAACGGCGACTACCTCTCGGACGCCCTGGCGGCCCAGGTGGGCGGCATCGGGATCGCGCCCGGCGGCAACATCAATTACGTCACCGGCCACGCCATCTTCGAGGCCACCCACGGGACCGCGCCCAAATACGCCAACCAGGACAAGGTGAACCCGGGTTCGGTGGTCATCTCCGGGGTCATGATGCTTGAATACATGGGCTGGCAGGAAGCCGCCGACGTGATCGTGAAGGCCATTGATAAGACCATTTCGCAGAAAGTGGTTACTTACGATTTCGCCCGGCAGATGGAAGGGGCCAAGGAAGTGAAGTGCTCCGAATTCGCCACGGCTGTGATCGGAAACATGGCTTAACTCCTCAAAAACGGGCGTTTGAATCCTGGAAAAGGGAAGGCCTTGAAAGGCCTTCCCTTTTTTGTTTCCCCATAGTATGAAATACCTGCCAAATTCATGAAACGATTCGCCCTTTGTTGAGAAGTTTCTTCAGGAATAAATCCCTTCCCGGAATCACTAGTTTAGGTAAGAACCGCCGCAGTCGTGGCACGGGAAGGGGGGCGACTGCGGGGGAAGGCCTTGGACGACAGGGAACTGGTGCGAAAACTGCTTGCCAAGGATGACCAGGCTTACCGGTTTTTCTACGAAACCTACCGCAACAAGATATACAAGGCTTGCGTCTACCTGTTGGGCTACCGGGATCCCGACGCCGAGGATGTCGCCCAGGAAGTCTTCCTCGCCGCCTTCAAACAGCTCCCCCTATTTGAATTCCGATCCAGCCTGTACCACTGGCTTTACCGCATCTGCATGTATCTCTGCTATGAGAGGATCCGGAAGCGCCGGCGGCAGGTTTCGGCCGCCGAGGAGGAATTGGCGGCGGCCATGGACCCCATCGCCATGGAACGGCAGGACCGGGAACAGGAAGAAAGTGAAAAGCAAAGGATGGTGGAACTGGTGAAAACCCAACGGCGGCTGTTGGGGGAACCCTGCCAAAGCCTGCTGGATTTGAGGGAAGCCCAGGAGAAAAGCTACGCCCAGATCGCCGGTCTCCTCAAGGTTCCCATCGGCACGGTGATGTCGCGGCTGGCGCGCTGCAAGGAAGCGCTGAAGAGCCTGGTGCTCAAGGCGCTGAAGGAAAGGCCTCATGGCGGATGACCTGATCGTCAAATTTTTCCGGGAAGACCTCACCGAGGCCGAAGAAGCGGCCTTGAGCGAGAGGCTTTTGTCCTCCACCGAGGACGCCTTGAGGTTCGGCCAGCACGCTGAGGCGGCCTACCACTATTACGGCCTTCCCGAACCCGGTGAACCGGGGAAGGGGCCGGCCGGCGGGACAGGGCCGTGGAAAAAACGGCTCCTGGTCGCCTTCCTCGGGATCGCGGGACTTGCCGCTTGGGCCTGGCGGCATTGGAGCACCGTGGAACTTCACGGTAAAGTCCTGGAACCCTCCCGGACCGAACCCCGGGCGAGCGTTTCAACCCTTCCGGCCGAGGACCCGGATGCCCGTGCGGACGGCCTGCTGAAAATTCCCCGGACGCCACCGGCCCCTCCCGCCCCTGCTGCGGAAAGGGGGGAGAGGGTTGTCCCCACTTTGCCCACTACTCCGCCGGGAGGGATCCCGGCGGCGCCCGTCAACCTGCAGACCCGGCCCCATGACCCCCATTCCAACCTGGAAGTGGTGGTGAAGCGCCATGCGCCGGGCCCGGTTACGGTTTGCGTGCTTCGTCCCGACGGCGCCCCGGCCGTGCTCTTGTATGAGGGCCTACTGGCGGCCGGAATTTGGGCTTTCGACTGGAACGGCCGGCTGGCCGACGGAAGCCTTCCGGCACCGGGCACCTATCAAATCCAGGTGGAATCGGGCGGCGTCACGCTGCGCAAAAGCGTTGTCCTCCGGGAAAAATAAGGCTTCCGGCGGCGAACCCTTAAATCCCTGATTTATCCGGCCTTTCCCCTTCCATTCCCGGCTTGAAGTTCCCCCCAAATATGATAAAAAGTTGGCTTTCCCGAACATGGGGTGGAATGTGCCTTCCACCGGCCGGTGTCCGGGTCTTCCCGTTCAGATCGGTATTTAGGATATCGGACATGAAGTCTCTTTTGATCCAACCTCAGACCCCGCGCCCGGCGGCGTCCCTGGCCCTCCGCTGGGCTTGGATCGTCTTTCTCCTGGCGGCCGGCGCGGGCTGGGCCCAAGAGACCGTGTTTGCCGTTTCCGGCCAGTCCAAAGCATTGGAAAATACCGATTCCTTCCCCCGTGCCGCGGCCATGGGATCGGCTTTCGTCGGCGTCGCCGACGACGCATCAGCCCTTTTTCTTAATCCGGCCGGGCTGGGCTTTTTGAACCAGGGCCAATTGGCCTTGAACAGTGATTTCTGGCTGGTGAACACGGTTGAGGAAACGCTCTTGCTGGGCCTGCCTCCGGGAAAGGCGGGCGGATGGGCGGCGGCGGTCCATTACCTGGATTACGGCACCTTTGACGGCCGGGATCCGTCGGGGGCCCCGACGGCTTCCTACGGAGCGGACCGCCTGGGCCTGAACGCGGGATGGGGGATGGAAGTTTTGGGGGGCCTGGCCCTGGGCGTTGCCGTGAAAGGCGACCAAACCCAGTTGGCGGGAACCACTTCGACTTCCCTGGCCGTGGATTTGGGCGCGCTTTGGAGGAACCTGGACGGGTTCGGAGTGGGCGGCTCCTTCAACAACATCGGTTTGGCGTCTCCTTCCGGTTCCAGCGAAGCGGCCGTGAACCTGGGGGCTTCCTACAGGGCGCGCTTGGACGCGGACAACAGCGTCCTGGCCGCTGTGAGCGGGACGTGGGAACCCAATGCGGTTGATTACTGGCACGTGGGAATGGAGTACGGGCTTGATCGGGTCCTTTTCCTACGGGCGGGCTGGGAACAACCCTTGAGCGATAGCGCCCTGTCCGGACTGACCGGATTCACTGCCGGAGTGGGAGTCGACCTGGCCGGTTTCCGGTTCGATTACGCCTTCCTTCCTTATGGGGACCTGGGGGCTTCCCACCGCATCAGCCTGGGCTACCAGTTGGGTCAGGGGGCCGAGGGCGCTTCCTCCAAGGCTTTTCCCCGGACCGGCAAGGATCGGGCGCTGCCGGGCGCCGCCCCAAATTCCCCGGCCGCCTCCTCATGGCCCGGCCAAGCCGCACTTCCGGGGCTTCCCCCGCTTCCAGCCCTGCCGGGAGGCCCCGCAGCCTCCGGAGCAGCCCCCGCCAATGCAACCCCGGAGGGTCCTCCCCGCCCGCTTTCCTTGCCGGGCGGGAGGGGTGACGGTTTCCCCTCTCCCCCCGCGGATTCCCCCGGCGGAGCCGGACCGGCTGCGGCGGGCAGCCCTTCCACGGGTTCCCCGGCGGCCAAGGATTCCCTGGTGGTGCAATTCGATCTCCCCGACAACTCCGCCCCCAGCGGGGCGGAACTGGAGAAAGAAGGGAGATACCAGGAAGCCCTTCAAACCTACCGGAGCGCCCTTCAACAGAATCCCGGGGATGCGGCCGCCTGGTGGGCGGTGGGGAACCTTTACCGGCGTTTCCACCAAAAGGCGGCCGCCATCCAGTGCTTCCAACAGGTTCTTCGGCTACAGCCGGGCAACCGGCAACTGGCCGATTGGCTCGGCCAATACGAACTTTTAAACCCCTAAAGGATGGGTCGCGTGAGAAAAAGCCTTCGTTCGGGATTCGCGTTTTGGCTGGCGTGGACCGGCGGCTGGCTGGGGGCTTGGGCCCAGGCCGCCTGCAGTTCGCCCGACCTCCAGTGGAACCTGCCGGCCCTCATGCCCACAGCGCGGGACCGGTTCGCATTGGGCGACGTGAACGGGTTGCTTTACGCCGTCGGGGGCCAGAATGCCTCGGGTAACAACCTGACTACCGTTGAGGTTTTCAACCCCACCACGAACGGCTGGACCACTGCGGCTTCCCTGCCCACGGGGCGGGAAGACCTGGCGGTGGGGACGGCGAACGGGCTCCTGTACGCCGTCGGCGGCTATAACGGGGCCACCGTGCTGAACACGGTGGAGGCCTATAGCCCCACCACCGACAGTTGGATCACGGGCCTGGCGCCCCTTCCCACCGCGCGTTGCAACCTGGCTGTGGGCGTAGTGAACGGCATTCTTTACGCCGTCGGGGGCGACGATGGGTCCGCCAACCCCTTGGGCACGGTGGAAGCCTATGACCCCTCCACTAACAGTTGGAGCACGAAGGCCCCCATGCCCGTGGCGCGGTCCCAATTTCCCATGGGCGTGGTGAATGGAATCCTTTACGTTGCGGGCGGCGACCCGAACGCCGGCTTCACCACTTCGCTGGGGGTGACCGATACGGTCCAGTCTTACAACCCTTCGACGAACGGATGGATCACGGGCCTGGCACCCCTGCCCACGGCTGTGGAGACAGCCTCGGGCGTGGGAATGAAAGGCTTGTTTTATGTGGCGGGCGGGGCGGATAACGGGGCCTACCCGGGCATCGTGGACGCCGTGCA
>JAICXI010000197.1 GCA_025980505.1 bacterium
AGCGGTGACGGCGCCGGCCTGGTCGCCCCTCAGTTACCTCCTGGGTCAAGCGGCCTGCTTCACCCTGGCGGGCCGTGAATTTACCCTGTTGCCCGGGCTTTCGGCCCTGGTGGCGGCCCTGTCCCTTTATTTACTCGTGCAGAATTACTTCGCTCAATTGAAAAACAAGACGCTTTCCGGCATGGCATTGGCCCTGCTGGCCGCCTGGACCATGGGCCTGAGCCTCCCCTTTTGGAATGCCGGCACCATGGGATCGGGACTGGTGGCCGGCCTGGGATTCCTCCTCCTCCTGCTCCAACGCTCCCTCCTGGAACTGGAGGAACGTCCCTGGAAGTCGCTTTATCTTTTGCAGGGGTTGCTTTGGGCGGTGCACCCCTTGTGGGGGCTGTTGGGCGCCATCCGCCACCTTGGATCACTGGATTTCGAAGGCCGAAAGATCAAGCCGAACCTTTTTCCTTTCCTTATGGGGTGGACCCCCTTTTTATGGGTGGCCTTCCGGGCCGGCCGGTTTTTTCCTTCCTGGGGGGGCAACCAGCCCTTCACCGAACTCCTGAAAATATCCTGGCTTCCGGCGGGGCCCGGGATTTCCAGCGTCTTCCCATCCCTGGGCTGGATTTTGGCGGCTTGGGCCTTGGCCCTGTTGGTCCTGGGGCCGCTTTACTTCCTCAAGTGGCGCACCGTAGGGCGTCACCTGGTTTTTCCCCTCGATTTTTGGATCTGGATTCTCTCCGGGGCCGGAGCGGTCCTTTATTCCTCGACCGGAGGCCAATGCCCCGGACCCACGGCCTTGTGGTTCGCGGCGGGGTGGGGGGAAGTGGGTTTGAAATTGCTGGAGAGGGGGATGGAAAAACGCCAGCCGGCCGCGGCTTCCGGCATCCGGCTGGGCTGGATGGCCGCCGGCTTTTTGGCCCTTACCTTGGCCCTTGCGGGCTTGCGCGGCCAGCATCTCCAACGCAGCCGGGTTTATTTTCCACTTCAACACGCCTTGAACCTTTTGCAGGGACTTGGGAAGAAATCCCTCCTGGTGTGCGACGATCCTTTTGACGCCGCGGCTTGCCGGGAAGCCCGGCAAATCGAACCCATCGCCCTGGAGTCGGTCATCCTGGACCGGCAGTACCTGAACCGGCGGTGGTACGTGGCCCAATGCATCGACCGCGTGCCACAACTGCTTTTTTCGGAAATCCTGGCTCCCACGGACACGGTGCTCAAGAGCCTTGTCTTAAGCAACCGGGATACCTGGGATATCCAATGGGACCGGTCGGCCCTGCCCGACGACTGGAAGGGGCTGCCGGCGGTCCCGACGGTTTTAACCCTGCGGTTCCAAGGGACGGCTAATTTCCAACTGGATCCCGCCGACAGCCAATACCGGTACGACTTGACGGTGTTGCCGGCCGCGGAGGCCCTCCTGGACCCGGAAACGGCCCGTTACCGCTCCCGTTACGTGGTGGGTTTCAACCAAATGGGCGTCTTTTTAATGAACCAGGAGCGTTATTCGGCCGCCATCCACGCCTTTGAGAGGGCGGTGAAGCTGGACCCCTCCTATCCGTCGCCCCAGCAGGCGCTGGATGAAATGTATGCCCGCCAAAATATCCTGGAGGCGGCGCGGTTGGAGTTTGAGAAAACCCTCAAAACCCACCCCCAACAGATCGCCGCCTTGGAAAAGGCGCTGGGAGCCGCGGAAAAGGCCCAGGATGTGGGCCGTACCGAAACCCTCTTGGACCAGATGATCCATTTGAACGCGGAACTGGCCGACGCCCAATACCAATTGTCCAAAATTTATGATAAGGAAGGGCGGCCCCGGGAAGCCAAGGCCCTCCTGGAATCATCGGTCAAGTTGAACCCGCGGCAAGCCGAGGCCCAATTGACCTTAGGGCACCTGATGGCCCAAACGGGGAACCGGATCAAGGCGGAAGAGGCCTTCCGGGCCGTGCTGGTGGTGGACCCCCAGAACAAGGAAGCCCAGGCGGAACTTTGGAAATTGTTGAACAAACCTTGAACGGCGGCGGTTACCTTGGTTCCGGGGCCGGCGGTTTGGATTGTTTTAAAAGAGGATAGGCAATGCCGGTTCGCAAACAGCAACTAACGGAAAAGGCCGGCTTCGTACCGCCATTCTGGCTATGGCCCCTTTTTTTTCTCCTGTTTTGGGAAGTCTTGCTCCTGGCCCAAAATCCGGGTTTGATGTCGGATGACAGCGGGGAAATGGCGGCCGCCGCCTACCAACTGGGCCTGCCCCATCCGCCCGGTTATCCCTTGCTGGACTTGCTGGGACGGATTTTCACCCTCTTGCCCTTGGGGACGGTGGCCTTCCGTTTGAACCTCCTTTCGGCCCTTTTGACCCTTTTCTCCCTGGGAATCACCCTGCAAACCTGCCGCCGCCTGGGGAGGAGACTCTCCGGGGGGACTTTGCCGCCGGGGCCCTGGATGGAACCCCTCTTGTTGGTGACGGCTGTTTCTTTCCTTTCCTGCCGCAGTGTTTTCGCCCAAAGCCTTACGGCCAAGGGATGTGTTTACACCTTGACCTTGTTCTTGGGCGCCGGCCTCCTGGGGTTCCTCTTCAGCCCGAAAATCCGGTCCAGGTCCCTTTCGATTTGGTTCCTTCTCCTGTTCCTCTGGTCCTTGGGGGCCGCCCACCACTGGCAAACGGTGGTTTTGTGGCTTCCGCTCCTGGGCCTTTGGGCCCGCCGGAATCTCCCGCCTTGGAAGGGGAAGGCGGTTCTTTTTTCGGTTTCCATCCTCCTTTTGGGACTGTCCCCTTACCTTTACCTTCCGCTTCGGGCTTCCCAAGGCGTCCTCCCTTGTTGGGGACATCCGACGAATACCGGGGGCTTTGTTTGGGTCGTTTCAAGGCGGCTGGTGGCGGGGTTGGAACCTTGGGTCCAAAAGGGGGATTTTTACCTTGGGACCTTGGAGGAGTTCGGGCGGATCTACGGGCTTTACTGGTTCCCGGTTTTTTCGGTCCTGGCCTTGGCCGGCGCGGTCCTTGTCGGGCGAAGGGACCGGGCTTGGGGTGAAATCCTCCTGGCTTTTTTCCTGCCGGTTTTCCTGGCGGTTTTCCTCATTCACCAGTCCAAAAACATTTACTTGATCCACGCCTATCTGGTCCCCCTGGCTTGTGCAACGGCCCTTTTCGGATTCGGGGGGCTGGCTTGGACCCATTCGGCCTTGCGCAAATCCCGCGGACTTTTTTGGGGGCTGGTTTTCCTGGCCGGGCTCGGGTCCCTGGGCTGGCTCGCGCGGGTTTTTAACCTGGAAAACAAGGGCCGTTACACCCTGGCGGAGGATTTCGGGACCAATGTGTTGAGAAGCCTGCCCGAGGGTGCCCTATTGTTGGCGGACGGGGACCACTATGTGATGCCGGTTTGGTACGAAAAGTACGTGCGGGCCCGTCGACCCGACGTGATTTTCGAGCCTTCGGTTTTCCTGTACCACGATTGGGGATGGCGGCAACTGCGGCAACAATCCCCGGAGTTGGGTGCCCTCCTGGATTCGGACCGAACCTTCCAGGGGCGGTTGAATGCGTTGGCCCGGCGGGACCCCGGCCACCCTTTTTGTTATTCACTGGGCCGGGACTACCTGGAACCGCTGCTGGAACGCATGCCGGGCGCCTGGGTTCCCCATGGGCTTGTGTTTGAATGGGAGCCCCGTCCGCCGAAGAAGGGAGATGTTCCAAGAGGGGTCGGCGCCCTGGTCCAAGGGGAACGGGAAAGGGGATTGGATGAGTTTTGGGCCCACCCGGGCCGGGACTTTTCCAGCACCGAAATCTACCGCTATTACGCCTACCAGCATGACCTGACGCACCCCCGGCCTTGATCCAGGGGGCGTTAAGGAAGGGATGGGGCCGGCGGGGGTTCCGCGATTGGAAAAGGTCAAAAGACTGGGTTTTTGAACGTTTCTACTGATATAATGGCTCCGTCATTTCAACACCTTTAAACGCTTCCAGGAGACGGGATGGATCTTCAGCAAATCCTTTATTCCATGGTGGAAAAAAAGGCATCCGACGTTCATTTGAAGGCCGGCGCCCCGCCTCTTTTTCGGATCGACGGAAACCTCACCCCCCAGGGGGAGACCCTCCTTACCCCGCAGGAACTGGCCGAAGTGGCTTCCTACCTGATGGACGAAAAGCAACAACGCACCTTTTTCGAGGAGCACAGGGAAGTGGACCTGGCCTATGCGGTGGACGGCCTGGCCCGGTTCCGCACCAACGCCATGTGGCAGCGGGGGCTGCCGGAAATCATCATGCGGGTCATTCCGCAGCACGTACCCCGGATTGAAGACATCAACATGCCCACGGCGGTCCTGAAGCAAATCGCCCTGGAACAAAGGGGGCTGGTGCTGGTGACCGGCATCACGGGTTCCGGCAAGTCCACGACCCTGGCCTCCCTGATCAACGAAATGAACTCCAGCCGGAGCGCCCACATTGTGACCGTGGAAGACCCCATCGAATTCGTCCACCCCGACAAGAAGTCCAGCGTGACCCAGCGGGAAGTGGGCCTGGATACGGAAAGCTTCCGGACGGCGTTGAAGTACGTGCTGCGGCAGGACCCGGACATCATCCTG
>JAICXI010000237.1 GCA_025980505.1 bacterium
GTGAATCCGTGGGCGTGTCCGTATTCACGGTGGCCGTCCAGGTGAAAGTGGGCGTGGGGGTGCAGGTGGGCGAGGGCGTGACGGACTGGGCCGAAGCCGTGGCGACGGCCAGCAGCGCCAGCAGCTCAACGCAATAGGTAAACTTTGACTTTCTTGCGCCCAAAGCGGACCGCCTCTTCGTAAGTGTCGAAACACAAATCGATCTTGTCGCCCTTGATGGCGCCACCGGTGTCGGCCGCGATGGCGAAGCCATACCCTTCCACGTACAAAAGCGTCTTCAAACGGATGAACCGCGGGTCCACGGCCACCACGCCGTAAGCGGCCTTGAGGCCCGAGGCCGTATACCCCGAGGCATAAGGCCAGGTATCTTCCGGGCCCGGGTAGTAAGCCGTGGCTTCCATCCCGATGATTTTCCGGACCTTGGCCCGCTTTTTCAACGGATAAAGTTTGGCGCGGAGCGCCGTCCCCTCCATCACCTTGGCGTTCTTGACGGGGGTGAGGACCTTCGATTGGAGGACCTTTTGGAAGGCCGCCTCGCCGTTCAGGTAGTAGGATTCGGTTTCCTGTTCCTCCAGCCCGTCCCTTCCCTCCTCCACGTCGATGATTTCCCCAACGTTCAGCGTGTCCGTGTACAGGGTTTGGGTGGTGAAGGGGATCCGCTTCCGGCTCTCTTCCACCCGCCTCTCCACCAGGCCCAGGTCGATCTCCATGCCCTCGGTCACGGGAGTGGAAGGGTCCGGCACCACCACGTCCTGGGGTTTTAAACGGATGCCTTGGTCCCGGACGGCCTCGCCCACGGTCCCCGCGGGTGTTGAAACCACGGCGGCTCTATCCTTTTGGTAAAAAACGACATGGTGGTAAACGCGGTGGGCTTCCCGGTAACCATGCCAGCCGCCGGCCGCCAAAACCGCCGCCAGTGCCGGGGCCGCCGCCTTCCAAACGAACTTTCGCCAGCCTCTTGGGTTCACCTTAGCCATTGTCGATCTTCAAGCCCCTCGTTGATAAGAATGAACCGCGAATGGACGTCCCCGGACCCCGGAAAGCCGGAAAAGCCCTGCCGTTATCCCCGTTTCGCCGGACCCCGAGGGCGGGATTCATGGCCGGCAGCCGGATCTAGGCCTCCAAAAAATTCTTTAAGAGCATCCTGCCCGATTCGGTGAGGATCGACTCCGGGTGGAACTGCACCCCCTCCACCGGCAGGGTCTTGTGCCGCACGCCCATGATCTCCCCATCCTCGCTTTCCGCCGTCATCGCGAGGCAATCCGGGAGGGTATCGCGCCGGATGACCAGCGAGTGGTAGCGCGTGGCCCGGAAGGGGTTGGGCATCCCCTTGAAGACACCCTTGCCGTCGTGCCGGATCTGGCTGGTCTTGCCGTGCATCAGCTTTTGGGCGCGCACGATGTCCCCCCCGAAAGCGTAGCCGATGCTTTGGTGCCCGAGGCATACGCCCAGGATGGGGATCTTTCCCGCCAGTTCCTTGATGAGTTCCACCGAGATGCCGGCTTCCTTGGGCGAACAAGGGCCGGGCGAAATAAGGATGTGGCTGGGCTTTTTCCGGAGGATCCCGGAAACCGGGATTTCGTCGTTGCGCACCACTTCGATTTGGGCGCCCAGTTCCCCCAGGTATTGGACGATGTTGTAGGTGAAGGAGTCGTAATTGTCGATCACGAGTATCATGGCCGGCCTCCTTTCTTCCCGCCCAGGGGTTTTTTCATTTTTCCCTTTTTCTTCGATTCTTTTCCCCTTGTCCCCGCCCTGTGGCGGGCCGTTTTCGCCGCGGCCTTTTCCGCCTGGTCCACGGCCATCAGGACCGCCCGGGCCTTGTTGCAGGATTCCAGGTATTCGCTTTCGGGCACCGAGTCGGCCACCAGCCCGGCCCCGGCCTGCACATAGGCCTTTCCGGCCTTCAGGATCACCGACCGGATGGTGATGGCCGAGTCCATGTTGCCGTCGAAGCCGAAAGCCGTCACCGCCCCGCCGTAGATGCCCCGCCGGGAAGGCTCCAGTTCCTCGATGATCTCCATGGCCCTGATCTTGGGCGCGCCCGAAAGGGTTCCCGCCGGGAAGCAGGCCTGGAAGGCGTCGTAGGCCGTCTTGCCTTCCTTCAACCTGCCGGTCACGTCGGAGACGATGTGCATCACGTGGGAGTAACGCTCGATGCGCTTGAAGTGGTTCACCCGCACCGTGCCGTAATCGCAGACCCGGCCCAGGTCGTTGCGGGCCAGGTCCACCAGCATGACGTGCTCGGCCAGCTCCTTCTCGTCGGACAAAAGGCTTTCTTCCAGCCGCTGGTCCTCCTCGGGCGTCGCGCCCCGGGGGCGGCTTCCGGCGATGGGCCGGGTCTCCACCACGCCGTTTTGGACCTTGATCATCATTTCCGGCGAGGAGCCGACCAGTTCCATGCCCTCGGCCTTCAGGAGGAACATATAGGGGGAGGGGTTGAGCCGGCGCAGGACCCGGTACACCGTGACCGCGTCGGTTTGGACGGCCTTCTCGAAGCGCTGGGAGCCGACCACCTGGATGATGTCCCCGGCCTTGATGTACTCCTTGGACTTGTCCACCATCCCCTTGAAATTCGCCGGCGTCATATTGGACCGGAAGCCGAACAAGTCGTTGGGGCCGGGTTTTGCGGCCGGCACCACCGGTATCTCGGAAAGGCCCCGCAGGGGCTTTTCCAGTTCCGCCGAAAGTTCGGAAAGCCGTTTCACCGCCAGGTCATAGGCCTTTGGCAAGGGGGTCTTTCCATCGGCCGCCACGTTCACCACCAGCCGCAAGGTGCGCTTCAAGTGGTCGAAAAGGGCCAGTTGGTCGGTGACCATCAGGTAAAGGTCGGGCAGGTTGAGGAGATCGGGTTTTTGCGCCGGGAGCTTTTCAAAGTAACGCACGCCGTCGTAACCCACGAATCCCACCAGCCCGCCGAGGAAACCCGTGCCGCCGCCTTCCAACGGCGCCTGGCGGACGGAAGCCATTTGGTCCCGGACCACTTGGAGTGGGTTGGAAACCTTCCGCCGCTCCTTCCGCCCTCCGGAGCGGTGGGTCAAAAGGCCGTCCTTGGCCTCGAAGACCCCCGAAGGGGAGAACCCCACGATGGAATAACGGGCCACCTGCTCGTTTTTCTCCACGCTTTCCAGGAGGAACCCGTTGGCGCCCTTGGCCAGCTTCAGGTAGGCCGAAAGGGGCGTTTCCAGGTCGGCCTGGAAGGCCATGGACACCGGAACGCGGTTATAGGACCGCGCCGATTCGGAAAAGGATTCAAAGGATGGGACAACATTGGAAAAATTGGAATTTTTCATGGAAGAAACCCCCTTGGTTTTGAATTGAAGTCGCAGCGACGGCTTTCCCGGGCCCTTAGGCGAGCCAAGAGAAGTGACGCCAACGACTCAATTGCGAACCAAAAGGAAGTTTCATTTGTGGCCGTAAACCTTTTCGGGGTCGAAAACCTGGACTCCCACGTCCTTCCAGTTATCGCCCGACAATTCGTTGAAAAAGCAGGAGCGCTTGCCCGTGTGGCAGGCCGCTTCCCCCACTTGCTCTATTTTTACCAGAATCGCATCCTTGTCGCAATCGGTATAAAGGGCCTTGAGCTTCTGCACATTGCCCGATTCCTCGCCCTTTTTCCACAGTTTCTTGCGGCTGCGGCTCCAGTAGGTGACGTTTCCGGTCTTGATCGTGTGCTCCAGGGATTCGCGGTTGGCGAAGGCGAACATGAGGATGTCGCCCGTCTTTTCGTCCTGCGCGATGACGGGGATCAGTCCGTCTTCTTGGAATTTCAAGGTGTCAATCCAGCCCATGGGTCCCTCCAGTGGTAAATGAGGCCGTTAAGTTAAGCCTTCTTGTTGAAAAATACCAGTGTTTTATTCAAATCCGGCTTTATCTCAAGGGGGTTCCACGGTTCCCGGAGGCCCGTCGCGGGAGGGCCCCCATTTCGGGCAACTAAATGCCTTCGATATATCAGGAGCCCTAATAGTGCTTTTTCCCCGCAGAGTAGAGCACTGGCGCGATGGTGTGCAGAGGGTTCCTTGATCTGTTTCCCCGTTTCCGGTTCCGTGCCCCAACTAGGTTCCCTCATCACTTCGTTTCCAGCGCCCCCTCGTCAAACCGTACGTGACCTTTTCGATCA